>JBJHAU010000060.1:0-10754 GCA_050480665.1 Alphaproteobacteria bacterium
GCCGTAAGGATCTGTAAAGAGTCACGGGAAAGCCTCTTCTTGTGAATGGCCGTTGCCGTGGAACGGATTTTCTGCCTATTGTGCGCCCCACAAGGAACCGGCGCCAAGCCGGCCATGCCAGGGAGGGCCTTCGGCAAGTACAAGCCGGGAAGGGCAAGCACGCGGGCCGTGTCGTTCTTGCGGCAGGGGTTTGCGGCGATCGACGTTTTCTTGATGTCTGAGGGACGGAGACCAGATGATCGAAGCAGCCCTTGAAGGCCTTTATGGCATTCTGCACTGGAAGGCCTTCGCCCTGATGCTGGTGGGGATCGTGATCAGCTCGACCCTGGTCGCCATGCCCGGGATCGGAAGCAAGACGGCGATTGCCCTTCTGCTGCCCGTGGCCTTCGTGCTGAACCAGTTCGAGGCCGTGGCTCTCATCGTCAGCATCTGGGCGGTCAGCAACACCGCCAATTCGATCACGGCGATCCTGTTTTCGGTGCCCGGCGGCGGCGGTTCGCAGGCCACCATCATGGATGGCTATCCCATGGCGCGGAATGGCGAGGCGGCGCGGGCGCTGTCGGCCGCCTTCGTGTCCTCGGCTGTGGGCGGGGTCATCGGGGCCATGGTGCTGTTCGCGGCCATTCCCGTCCTGCGGCCCCTGGTGCTGCTTCTGGGGCCGCCGGAATTCTTCATGCTGGTGATGCTCGGCGTTGCCATGGTGGGGGCCTTGAGCGGCAACGCCCCGATCAAGGGAATCATCGTCGGCGCCTTCGGCCTGCTGATCTCGATGGTGGGCATTCACATCATCACGGCGTTTCCCCGCTACACCTTCGACAGCATCTATCTGATGGAAGGCATCGGCCTCGTGCCGCTGACCATCGGCCTGTTCGCCATCCCCGAGCTGATCTACATGGCGACCAAAGGCTCGGGCATCGCCGATGTGCCCCTCGGCAACCTTCGCAAGGGGATGCGGCAGGGCTTTGTCGATGTGGCCCGCAACTGGTGGCTGGTTCTGCGATGCAGCATTCTTGGCGTCTGGATCGGGATCATCCCGGGGCTGGGTTCCGCCGTGGCCGACTGGTTCGCCTACGGCCACGCCAAGCAGACCTGCAAGGGGGCACGGGAAACCTTCGGCAAGGGTGATGTGCGCGGGGTGATCGCCGTCGATTCCGCGACCAACGCCAAGGAAGGCGGCTCGATGATCCCGACCCTCGCCTTCGGGATTCCCGGTTCCAGCACCCTCGCCCTGATTTTCGGCGGCCTGATCATTGTCGGCATCACCCCCGGCCGCGAGATGCTGACCACCCAGCTGAACGTGACCTTCTCGATCATCTGGCTTCTGATCTTCGCCTCGATCCTGACTTCGGTCCTCTGCCTTCTGTTCACCCGCCAGCTGGCCATGGCCACCCGCCTGCGCCCCAGCATCATCGTTCCGGTGATCCTGTCCATGGCGGTGATCGGCAGCTTTGCTTCCAGCAACCAGTTCGAGGATGTGCTGGTCATGCTGGCCTTCGGCACCCTCGGCCATTTCATGCGCTCTGCGGGCTGGCCGCGTCCGCCCCTGCTGCTCGGCCTTGTGCTGGGTCCGCTGGCTGAACGCTACATGTGGACATCCTACCAGATCCACGGCTTCACCTTCCTTCTGCAACCGGGTGTGCTGGTGATCTTTGCCCTGCTGGTGATCAGCGTCGGCTATCCGATCTGGCAGGATCGCCACTACAAGCGGCTGGCCAAGAGCGCGGAGGAGTGACCATGTTGCGTCTCAGGATTCGTCCAAGGATACTGCTCGCCCTCGGCTTCCTTGCCTGTTTTGCCTATGCGGTGGTCGAGGCGGCGTCGATGCCCATCCAGGCGCGGCTGTTCCCGTGGACAATCGGCTTCATCGGCATCGCCCTGATCCTGTTCGACATGGTGCGCGACATCCTGCCCGAAAAAGAGGGAAAGGATGACGGCACGATCTTCGACATTGCCTTCACCGACGAGGAATCCTCGAAACAGGGCCGCCGCAAGGCGCTGGAGATGTTCGGCTGGATCTACGGGTTCATCCTGGCCCTGTGGCTGATCGGGTTCCATGTCTCGATCTTCGCCATGGTGCTGCTTTATCTGCTGCGCCACCGCGAACGCCCGGTGATCCTGGTGACCCTGCCGCTCGGCGTATTGCTGGCCACCTGGGGATTGTTCGACAAACTACTCAATTTGCCGTTTCCGCCCGGAGTGGTGGTAGAATGGCTTGGTTGGGCCTGAACGGGTTTCGTGCGACGTCAGGCCCCGGCTGCCACTGGCCGGATCGAAACCCCAATACGAAACATCAAGATGACACCATCATCGAGACATCAGCCCATGGTGTCTCTGCAATGAAAACAGGAGCAAGGTTCATGTCCAGACGCATTTCCAGATCCATGGCAGGCCTTTCGGCTGCCGTCATCGCCGTGGCCGGGCTCGGTCTTGCCGGGGCCGCAACACCCGCCGATGCCCAGGATTCCTTCTATCGTGGCAAGACGATCAATGTGGTGATTCGCTCCGGTCCCGGCGGCGGGAACGATTTCTATGGCCGCCTCGTGGCCCGGCATATCGTGAATCATCTGCCCGGCAACCCCAGCCAGCGGGTCACCAACATGCCGGGCGGCGGCGGGCTGGTTGCCGCCAATTACATCGCCCAGCGGGCAGATCGGGATGGAACCGTGATCGGCATTCTCGATCGCGATGTTCCCGTTTCCCAGCGTCTTGGCGCAACCGGGGTGCAGTATGATGTGAACACCCTGACCGCCATCGGCAGCGCCGCGTCGGAAACCTTCGTGTGGATCAATCGTGGCGATCATCCCATCAAGTCGGTCAGCGACCTGCGCAACTACACCGGCACCCTGAGGTTCTCGGGCACGGGGGCAGGCACCACCGCCGTTCAGCAGGTGGTGCTTCTGCAGGCGGACGGGTTTCCGGTCGAAACCATCACCGGCTACAACACCACGGCCGACAAGGTGATTGCCATGGTTCGCGGCGATGTTCATGCCACGACCGGAACCTATGAAAGCCTGCTTCAGTCGATCCGGGACGAGGGCTTCACCGTCATCGCCCGTCTGGGTCGGCATCCGGACCTGATGAATGTTCCCGATCTGCGTGAGGTGCTGACGGAAGATCGCGCCAAGGTCATGGCCATCATGGCCGCGCCGCTGGAAGCGGGGCGCCCGTTCTATGGCCCTCCGGGTATCCCCGCCGATCGGGTGCGGATGCTTCGCGAGGCCTTCCGGGCCGCGTTGCACGATCCCAGGCTGCTTGAGGAAGCCAAGCGTGCCAACCAGAGCATCAACTGGATCAGCGGAGAAGATCTGGAAAAGAGCAACAGGGAGATTCTCGCCGCGCCCGACAGCGTGGTGGAGATCTTCAAGGCCCTCTAGGGTCTGTTCAGGCATGCCATCGGCGGCGAAGGCCGCCGGTGGCATGTTGTCGGCGTTGCCCCGGCCTGTCCGCCGGGGGCGCCTGTTCATTTTGTAAAGGAACCTTTGATGACAGCGAAGATGACAATGCGTACCGCCTTTCTCGGTCTTTCCGCCCTGGCCCTTGCGGGGGCCGGAAGCCTTGCGGGAAGCCTTCCCGCCGCCGCGCAGGACTCCTTCTATGCGGGCAAGACCATCAATATTGTCGTCCGCAGCGGCCCCGGGGGCGGCAACGATTTCTACGTCCGGCTGCTGGCCCGGCATATCTCCCCGTATATTCCCGGCTCGCCCCGCGCCCAGGTGACCAACATGCCGGGCGGTGGCGGTCTGGTCGCCGCCAACTACATGGCCAACAGGGCCAACCGCGACGGCACCGAGATCGCCCTTCTGGGCCGCGATCTGGTGGTGGTGCAGCGCCTTGGCGCCAGCGGTGTGCGCTTCGATGCCAGAACGCTGATCTCGCTCGGCAACATGGGTGACGATGCCTATGTCTGGACCGTGCGCGGAACCCTGCCCTTCGAGACCCTGGGCGATATCCGCAACCATCCGCAAACCATTCGTTTCGCCGGAACCGGCGCGGGAACCGCTTCGGTGCAGTCCATCGGGATGCTGCGGGCCGATGGCTACCCGGTTCAGGTGATCACCGGCTACGACACCACGCCGGAACGTGTTCTGGCCATCACCCGCGGGGATGTGGATGGCATGTCCGGCAGCTATGCCAGCCTGCGCACCGCCATCCGTGACGAGAATTTCAAGATTCTTGCCCGGGTCGGCAACGATGCCGAACTTGGCAATGTGCCGCATCTTCGCAACTTCATTTCCGCCGATCGACAGGCCGTGGTGGCCCTGATGAGTGCGCCCGTGGAAATGAGCCGCCCGCTCTACACCACGCCGGAGGTGCCCGCCGACCGGGTGCAGATCCTGCGCAACGCGATCCGTGACGTGCTGGCCGATCCTGCCCTGAGGGAGGAAGCCGCGCGTGCGAACCGCAATGTCGACTGGACCAGCGCCGAAGAGATCGAAAAGATCACGCAGGAAATCCTTTCGGCCAGCGACGCCGTGGTCGAGGAGTTCAAGGCGCTCTGATTTTCAGTCCCGTTCCCGCCCGGGCGGCGGGAACATGATTTGCGGCTGTCGTCCAGCTGCATCCTGGCCCTTCCGGGTTTTGGCCCGGAAGGGTTCTTTTTGTCAGGGTCTCGGGAATGATCCTGTGGAAGGCCCGGGGGGAACGATCCGGTGGAAGGCTCCGGCCAGTCGGCTGGCGACGGTGATGCAAGCTGGGCACACGGGCGAGGGTCAGAGCGGCGGAGGGGGTCCGAAAATGTCGCGGGACAGTTCCGAAACCCGGCGACACCCGACATAGGCCATGGTGCGTTCGAATTCCGTGGCCAGAATCGACAGGGCCTTTTCCGCGCCCGCCTGCCCGGCGGTGCCGATCCCGTAAAGGGTTGCCCGGCCTGTCAGCACGGCATCGGCGCCAAGGGCCAGCGCCTTCACCATGTCGCTGCCCCGACGGATGCCGCTGTCGAGCATGATCGTGCTGCGGCCGCCGATGGCATCCACCACCTCGGGCAGGACATGAAGGGTGGGGACCGCCGCATCGAGGCTGCGCCCGCCATGGTTGGAGATCACCACCGCATCGGCACCATGCTCCACCGCAAGGCGGGCATCTTCCGCCCGCAGGATTCCCTTCACGATCAGCTTTCCGGGCCAGAACTCCCGCAGCCGTGCGATATCCTTCCAGGTCATGGCATGGTGACGCATCGGGCTTCCCCCGCCGGCGCCGCGGGTGATCCTGTGGGCGTATTTTTCCGGATAATTCTCATGCCGCGGCATGCCCGTCGTCACCAGATAGCGGGCCATCACCCCCAAAAGCCATGAGGGGTGGGTGGCCATGTCGGTCAGGGATCGGGCTGAAAGGCGGAACGGGATCGAGAACCCGTTGCGCTTGTTGTATTCACGATTGCTGCCAAGGGCACCATCGATGGTGACGATCAGGGCCTCGAAACCGGCATCGCGGGCGCGCGCCACCATCTGGTAGGAAAGCTCTTCTTCCTTCCACATGTAGAGCTGGTACCAGAGCCTGCCCCCGGCTTCCTTGGCGATGGTTTCCATCCGGGTGATGGAGCCGGTCGCCAGGGTGAAGGGAATCCCTTTCGCGGCGGCGGCCTTGGCCAGCGCCAGCTCGCCCTGATACCAGCACAGTCCGGCAACACCGGTCGGGGCGATGGCCATGGGAAGCGCACTCCGGGCGCCCAGAAGATCAATGCTCATGTCGCGGTCGGTGAGATCCACAAGAAACCGCGTCTTCAGCTTGATCCGCCGGAAGGCCTCGCGGTTGTCGGCCAGGGCCACCTCGTCCTCGACGCCGCGATCGACATATTGAAATACGCCCTTGGGAAGGCGGCGGCGGGCAGCTTCGCGCAGATCCGCGAGATTGTAGCAATGATCCAGTCGTCCCATCGATCAATCCTCTTTCTGTCGTTTTGTGTTCCTGTTGTGCCGGTTGCCCTGCGCATGGCCCGGGCAGGGGCCGGTGGCCCGCAAGCGGAGAAACTCCGATCATAGGGCGGGATGAGGGGGGACGGCCATGGTTTTGAAGGGGGTCTCGCAAGGCTTTCCGGGGGTAAGGGGTTGGGATCAGCGGGGATCGAGGAGCGCCGTGGCCGGGCTTGCATCCGCGACAAGGGCGAGTGCCCTTGTTGTCAGGGCCTCGATCGCGTTGCTGCTGTCAAGCCGGTGCCAGGTGATGGCCCCGGGATCGTAACGATCCTGATCCCGCGCGACCTTCTCGGTGGCATCCGAAGCATCGTCGGTGCGGCCCTGGATGCGATCCACCCGCGTTCCGGTTCCGGCCTCGAGCCAGAGGCCAAGGAACGGAACCCCGGCCGCCCGGGCCGCAGCCTCGATTCCTTCGCGCTCGTCCGGCCTTGCAAAGACGGCATCGGCCACCACCGACTGGCCGCCGGACAGGCTGGTCGCGGCCTCGGCGCAAAGGGTGGCATAGACCGTTTCGCCGGCCTCGATGGTGTAATGCGCAGGCGCCAGGCGAACTTCCGGCGCGACCCCCGCAAGGCGCTTGCGCAGCATGTCGCTTCTGAGGTGGATGGCGCCTGGCGCGCGCCCGATCCAGGGGGCAAGGGCCCGGCCCAGGGTGGTCTTTCCGCTTCCCGAAAGGCCGCCGATGGCCACGAGACAGGGCGCGGCGCGGCGTGGATCATCGCCGGCGATCCAGGCCTTCGAGGCGGCAAAAAGCCCCTGTGCCTGAAGGCGGATCGAGGCGGCCTCGCCCGCCCCGGACGGGGTTTCGGGCGCATCGCCGTCGCGTTCCTTCATGGCGAAGGCCGCCACCTTGGCCCGGATCAGGGCGCGCAGGGCCATCATCAGCGGCAGGGCAGCCAGCACCGCGAAGTGGCCCATGCGGCCGAAATAGCGCCCGAGCGCGCGATTGGCCAGGGCGCGCAGACCGCGCCTGTCGAGATCCATCAGCAGGAAGGCGACATCATAGGCGAGATCGATACAGGCCAGCGTTTCGGAAAACTCGATGCAGTCGAACGGTGTCGGCCGATCCTGCCACAGCACGATGTTGCCGAGATGCAGATCGCCATGGACGCGGCGCACCTGCCCTTCGCGCCTGCGGCGGTCGAGAAGGTCGGCATGGCGCTCGAGGGCCTCGCGCAGGGCCTGAATCAGGCGGATGGATTCCTGCGGGGCGAAGACCTTGTCCAGCCGGGCAAGGTCTTCCATCTGTTCGTCGATCAGACGGGCAAAACCCGCCCGCCCGCCATGGGTTGGCCCGGCTCTCGGGGCGGTACGGTGAAGGGCAACGATGGTATCGACAAGGCTGTCGATCCAGCGGGGTTCGATCCGTCCTTCATCGGCGAGCCTGTCGAACATCAGCCTTTCATCGAAACGGCGCATCACCACGGCCCATTCGACAACAGGGCCTTCCCGATCCGCATCCGGGCCACGTTCGGGGATTTCAAGACGAAAAGTGCCATCGGAAAGTTGCCGGATGGCCGCGACATCACGATAGAGATCGGGCGCGGTCAGGCGATTCAGTCTCAACTCGTCGAGACAGGCGCTTCGGCGTGTTTCGGGGCTGGTGAAATCGACAAAGGCGTAGCGCACTGCGCGCTTGATCTTGAAGACGCGATCCGCAACCAGAATCAGTTCCGAAATATGGGTGCGGCGCCGGAGGATTCCGTCCGGGCCTCCCTCTCGGGGAAGGCCATGCGTGGCCGGATCGGCAAGGAAGGCCAGGACCGCGTCCTGCAGGCTGGGATGATCATGCACGCGAGGGATCCTTCCCATGCGGTTTCCCGGTTCCAGGATCATTGATCCTAGTCCATTCTGGCCGGAGACCAAACGCCCCGTGCCGAAGGGCACGGGCATGACAGGGGAATGCCATGCCATCCTTCGTTGATCCCGAATCCGGATCCCGCCTGCCCTTGCCGCGTCGCGAGGAACTCGATGAGGCGGCCCGTGCCGTCTATGACCGCCATTGCGATCCCGACGGCGGCTCGCTCGCCGGGCTCAGGGGGCCGGGAGGGTTGCGACTGCACAGCCCGGAACTGGCCAAGCGCCAGGCCCCGGTAGGCCGTTATCTGCGCTTTGAATCGGGGATTCCCGAGACCGTGCGAGAGCTTGCGATTCTCGTCGTGGCACGGGAAACGGACAGCCGATTCGAATGGGCGGCGCATGAGCCGGAAGCCCTGCGTGTCGGCGTTGCGCCACGCTCTGTCGAGGCGATCAAGCATGGGCTTGCGCTGGATGATCTGGACCCTGCCGATGCCGAGATCATCGCCTTCGGTCGGGCCCTGATGCGGGACAGGTATGTGGCGGAGGCACCGTTCCGGGCGATGCTGGATCGCTTCGGGGCCCGCATGCTGGTCGATCTGGTGGCGCTGATGGGAAGCTACACAGCCACGGCGATGATGCTGGCCGCCTTCGATGTTCAGCTTCCGCCCGGGCCCCAGGCCCAGCTGCCGCCGGCCGATCGGGGCCTGTCCTGATCCTTCCCGTTGCCCGACCCTCTTGCCGGCCTCTTGCCGGCATGTTGCCGGTATGGCGCAACCGTTTATGATGCTGCCCTGAAGCCTTCGGTCCTGTCATGGACCGCCAACCATCCATTCACGCGGGGAGAAACATGGGACAATACGCCCTGGGCCAGCCTGTCTGGCGTTCCGAGGATCAACGTCTGCTGAAGGGCGGCGGTCGCTATGTCGATGATGTGCGGCTGGCCGGCATGGTGCATGGCGTGGTGTTGCGGTCTCCGCATGCGCATGCCCGCATCCGAGCGATCGACACATCCCGCGCCCGGGCGATGCCCGGCGTTCTCGATATCCTGCTGCACGAGGACTGGATTGCCGCCGGCTACGGCCAGCTGCCTGCGGCCAAGGGGCGCAAGCGCCGCGATGGAAGCGACATGTACACGACGCCGATCTGGCCTCTCGCCCAGGACAGGGTGCGCCGGGTGGGGGATCCGGTGGCCTTCATCGTGGCGGAGACGCGCGATCAGGCCCTCGATTCGGCAGAAGCGGTGGAGGTGGATTACGAAACGCTTCCCGCAGCGGCCACGACAGAGGCGGCAATGGCCCCCGGTGCGCCGCGTGTCTGGGAGGATTGCCCCGACAACATCTGTTTCGTCCATGAGGCTGGCGACAAGGCCGCCACCGAGGCGGCCTTCGCAAGCGCCGCCCATGTGGTGGAGACACGTTTCGTGATCAACCGGGTGATGGCCGCGACGATGGAACCGCGCGGATGCATCGGCGATGTGGACACGGCCAACGATCACTACACGCTCTACACCACGCTTCAGGGCGCGCACCCCTACCGGGCGCAGCTGGCGAACCGGATCCTGAAGGTTCCGGAAAGCCAGGTCCGGGTGATCGCCGGCGATGTGGGCGGCAGTTTCGGCATGAAGTCGAATGTCTACAACGAAGGCCCGCTCTGCCTTCTGGCCTCGAAGCGGGTCCGCCGTCCGGTCAAGTGGACCAGCACCCGCTCGGAATCCTTCCTCAGCGACAATCACGGGCGCGACAACATCACCGAGGCCCGTCTGGCCCTCGATGGGGAGGGCCGGTTTCTCGGGCTTCAGGTCCGCACCTTTGCCGGGCTTGGTTCGCATGCCACATCCTCGACCCCGAATCCGGCGATCAACAATATCGGCACCCTCGCCGGCGTCTATCGGATCGGGGCGATCCATGTCGATGTCACCGGGATCTTCACCAATGCCAATCCCACATCGCCCTATCGCGGCGCCGGACGGCCGGAGGCGGCCTTTGTCATCGAACGGATGGTCGATCTGGCCGCGGATCGTCTGGGGATGGATCCGGCGAGCCTGCGTCGTCTGAACACGATCGCGCCGGAGGAGATGCCCTTCAAGACGGCCCTGACCTTCACCTATGATTCCGGCGCCTTCGAGCAGAACATGGACATGGCCCTCGCGATGGCCGATTACCAGGGGTTCCCGGATCGCCGGGCGGAGGCCCGCAAGCGCGGGCGTCTGCGCGGGATCGGGATGTCCAACACCATCGAGCGCGCCGCGGGTCCGGGGTTCGAGGGGGCCGAGATCCGTTTCGACCGATCCGGAACCGTGACCCTGCTTGCGGGATCCTGCACCCAGGGTCAGGGCCATGAAACGGTGTTCAAGCAGCTTGTCTGCGACGCGCTTGGCCTCGACATGAAGGATGTGCGCTATGTCTGGGGCGATACCGACAAGGTCGCCGTCGGCCATGGCACTGGCGGGTCGCGTTCGGCATCGATCGGCGGTTCCGCCTTTCGCATGTCCTGCGACAAGATCCTTGCCAAGGCGACGGCGATTGCCGCCCATCTGATGGGCGTGGCAGCGGACGAGGTCGTCTTTGAGGATGGCGTGTTTTCCTCGCCGAAATCCAACCGCAGCTTCACCATCAGGGATATCGGCAAGGAGGCCTCGAATCCGAAGAGCCTGCCCGAGGGGATGGAGCCGGGCCTTGTCGCCCAGTCGGTGTTCACCTCGCGTTCCGCCAACTATCCCAACGGATGCCATGTGGTGGAGGTGGAGATCGACGAGGAAACCGGCGTGATCGAGATCGTCGGCTACCATGTGGTGGACGATGTGGGAACGGTGATGAACCCGCTGTTGCTGCATGGCCAGATTCATGGCGGGGTGGCGCAGGGGGTGGGCCAGATCCTGTTCGAGAACATGGCCTATGACACCGAAAGCGGCCAGCTTCTGAGCGGCAGCTTCATGGATTACGCCATGCCCCGGGCGCATCATTTTTCCGACATGGTGGTCAAGGCGAACCCGGTGCCGACCCGTCAGAATCCTCTCGGCACCAAGGGGGCGGGAGAAGC
>JBJHAU010000061.1:0-10726 GCA_050480665.1 Alphaproteobacteria bacterium
GGAATAGAGCGCATCGATCGGAATCAGGCCGATGGGGGCATCTTCAGGCCGGTTCTGCGCCGCCGGGACATAGCCCTTGCCGGAATCCACCTTCATCTCCATGGAAAGGGCCGCATCCTTGTCGAGAGTGCAAAGCACCAGGGACGGGTTGAGAATTTCAACGCCGGCAGGGCACTGGATCTGTCCGGCGGTGACTTCGCCGGGGCCTGTGGCCTTCAGCACCAGCCGCACCGGACCTTCGGAATCCAGACGAATCGCCAGTTCCTTGATGTTCAGGATGATCTCGGTGACATCTTCGCGGACGCCGGGAACAGAGGAGAACTCATGCAGGATTCCATCGATCTGGATGGAGGTCACCGCAGCCCCCTGAAGGGACGACAGAAGCACCCGCCGCAGCGCATTGCCCAGCGTGATCCCGAAGCCGCGTTCGAGCGGTTCGGCGACAACGGTGGCAAGCCGCGAGGGTTCGGCCCCGGCCTCGATATTGAGTTTCGAGGGCTTGATCATCTCAGTCCAGTTTTTCTGAATCACAGAAACAACCTCGTCATTGGGCGTTGAACGATCATTGCGCGTTGAATGATCATGAAGTGTCGAACGATCACGGATTCCGTTCCTTCATGGAGCGCGAAACGCCGGATATCCTCTGGAGAGGGCAACATGCCGCATCACCACCCTTTGCCATTCGGGCCAGGGCGCAGCGTGCCACCCGTTACACCCGACGGCGCTTGGGCGGACGGCAACCGTTGTGGGGAATGGGGGTGACATCACGGATCGACGTGACCGTGAAGCCGACGGCCTGAAGAGCCCTGAGCGCCGATTCACGCCCGGAACCTGGCCCCTTCACCTCGACATCAAGCGTTTTCATGCCGTGTTCCATGGCCTTGCGACCGGCATCCTCTGCCGCCATCTGGGCCGCATAGGGGGTGGACTTGCGCGACCCCTTGAAACCGCACGACCCCGCCGAAGACCAGGAAATGGCATTTCCCTGGGCATCGCTTATGGTGATCATGGTGTTGTTGAAGGTCGCATTCACATGGGCGACCCCCGAAGCGATATTCTTGCGCTCACGCCTTCTGGGGCGAGCCGGTGCCTTGGCCATTCGTCAGATCCTACTTTTTCTTGCCGGCGATGGGCCGGGCCTTGCCCTTGCGGGTGCGGGCATTGGTGTGGGTACGCTGTCCATGAACGGGCAACCCCTTGCGATGACGCAGGCCGCGATAGCAGCCGAGATCCATCACCCGCTTGATGTTCATGGCAACCTCGCGGCGGAGATCGCCTTCAACGCGGTAATCGGCATCGATCACTTCCCGGATGCGAATGACCTCGTCATCGGAAAGCTGGTTGACCCGCCGCGAATCCTCGATGCCCGCGCGCGAACAAATCTGACGCGCCAGCACGGGACCGATCCCGTAGATGGAGGTCAACGCGACATCGATCCGTTTTTCCGTGGGAATATTGACGCCCGCAATTCGTGCCAAGTCACATGCTCCTGCCTGAAAGGACCGGAAACCCGAAAGGGGAAAGCCGGTCGCCCGAAAACCGCCCGCACCGGTTCGAATTGTCCGAAAGGGGTGGGATTATAGGAAAAAGTGGCGCTCCGTCAACCATCCTGGCTGCCTCCCCCTTCAAGGTGGAGGATTCCATCGATCGCCGACGCCACATCGTCGATCGGCAACATGCCATCCACCCGGGAAAGCACGCCGCGGGCCTGATAATACGGCAAGAGAGGGGCAGTCTGGGCGTGGTAGGCCCGAAGCCTCTGCGCCACGGTCTCCGCATTGTCATCCTTCCGGCGCACGAATTCCGTGCTGCCGCAGGCATCGCAGACCCCTGCAACCCTGGTCGGCCTGTTCTTGTCGTGGTAGCCGGCCCCGCATCGGGCACAGGTGAAACGCCCGGAGACCCGTTCCACGAGGATCGAATCCGACACCTCCAGCTCGATCACATGATCCAGGGCCTGCCCCTGCGCCCGAAGCATGACATCCAGCGCCTCGGCCTGGGGAACAGTTCGGGGGAAGCCATCGAGAATGAACCCTGCGGCGCAATCGGGCTCGGCAATGCGCGCAGCGATCATCTCGACGATGATACTGTCGGAGACCAGATCCCCGCGTTCCATGATGTCCTTCACCTTGCGCCCGAGCGGGCTTCCCGATGCGACAGCCGCGCGCAGCATGTCTCCGGTGGAAAGCTGCTTCAGACCATGGCGCTTTTCCAGCCTTGCGGCCTGGGTTCCCTTGCCGCTTCCGGGCGGGCCGATCAGGATCAGCTTCATCGCCGCCGTCCGCGAAGCCGGGATTTCTTGATCAGTCCCTCATACTGGTGAGCCAGGAGATGCGACTGGATCTGCGCCACGGTATCCATGGTCACCGTCACCACGATCAGAAGGCTCGTGCCGCCGAAATAGAAGGGCACCGCCATTCGCGAGATCAGCATTTCCGGCAGCAGGCTGACCGCCGCCAGATAGATCGCGCCCACCGTCGTCAACCGGGTAAGAACATAATCCAGATAATCCGACGTGTTGTTGCCCGGACGGATTCCCGGAATGAAGCCCCCGTATTTCTTGAGATTGTCGGCCGTGTCGGCAGGGTTGAACACGACAGCGGTGTAGAAGAAGGCAAAGAAGATCACAAGGCTGCCATACAGCAGCATGAACATCGGCTGGCCGCGCCCCAGCATGGCCGTGACCGCCGTCATCCACTCCGGTCCGGTGCCGTCGGCGCCGGAGAACCCGGCAATCGTGATCGGCATCAGCAGAAGCGCCGACGCGAAGATCGGCGGAATCACGCCCGGCGTGTTCACCTTCAGCGGCAGATGGGAGCTTTCCCCCCCATACATCCGGTTGCCGGCCTGGCGCTTTGGATACTGGACAAGAATGCGTCTTTGCCCGCGCTCGATGAAGACGATGAAGGTGATCACCGCCACCGCCATGATCATGATGCCGACGATCACCAGGCCGGACAGAACGCCGGTACGGCCAAGTTCAAGGGTTGCGGCAATGGCGCTCGGCAATTCGGCCACGATGCCCGCGAAGATGATCAGGGAAATGCCGTTCCCGACCCCGCGCGCGGTGATCTGCTCACCAAGCCACATCAGGAACATGGTGCCACCCACCAGGGTGATCACCGTCGTCGCCCGGAAGAACCAGCCAGGGTCCGCCACCGCGGGCCCCGCCGAGGATTGCATCCCCTCCATCCCCACGGCGATGCCATAGGCCTGAACGGTCGCGAGAAACACGGTACCGTAGCGGGTGTACTGGTTGATCTTCTTCTGTCCCTGTTCGCCTTCCTTTTTAAGGGCGGCGAGCTTCGGCGAGACGCTCGTCATCAGCTGCATGATGATCGCCGCCGAGATATAGGGCATGATCGACAGGGCGAAGATGGTCATGCGCTCAAGCGCGCCGCCAGCGAACATGTTGAACATTCCGAACAGGCCGCCGGCCTGTTGCTGGAAGATATCCGCCATGGCCTGGGGATCGATACCGGGCAACGGGATATAGGTGCCCATCCGGTAGATGATGAGCACGCCCAGCGTGAACCAGATGCGCCGCTTCAACTCCGTCGCCTTGGCAAGGGCGCCGAAATTGATGTTGGCTGCCAGCTGTTCGGCGGCGGAGGCCATCGATCTTCTCCAGTCCCGTGGACGCCGGACGCGCCCGGCGACACCCTTAACGCTTGCATCCTTCCGGTTTCAGGTTCGGGATTGTCGCTCCCGCCTCCCGAACCCGGACGTTGCCCTAGGCTTCGGCCTTGCCGCCCTGTTCGGCCCCGGCCTTCGCGCCGGGCACAGCCTTCAGGTTCAGTCGTCCACCGGCCGCCTCGATCGCCGCCATGGCCGAACGTGTGGCGCCGCTGACCTCAAGGGTCAGGCTTGCCGTGATGGCGCCATTGCCGAGAATCCGGACCCCATCACGAAGATGCTTGATCAGCCCGGCTTCCTTGAGGGTGGCCTCGGCGATCGGCTTGGTGGCATCGAGGCGACCCGCATCGACCGCCTTCTGAAGATCGCCAAGGCCGATTTCCGCATAGCGGCGGGCAGAAGGATTGTTGAACCCGCGCTTGGGCAGCCGCCGATGCAGGGGCATCTGCCCCCCTTCGAAGCCCTTGATCGCGACGCCCGATCGGGACGTCTGCCCCTTCACCCCGCGTCCGGCCGTCTTGCCCTTGCCGGAACCGATGCCTCGTCCGACGCGCATTCGCGCCTTTCTCGCACCCGGCTTGTCGCTGATTTCATTCAGTTTCATGACTCTGTCCTCAACCAGACGGTGTTCAGGCCTTGCGCTTTTCTTCAGAGGCGGCGTCCTCGACCCGCACGAGATGCGCAACCTTCGCGATCATGCCGCGCACCGACGGCGTATCCTTCAGCACGCGGGTGCGATGCATCTTGTTCAGTCCAAGCCCCACAAGCGTCGCCCGCTGATCCTTGGGACGCCGGATCGGGCTTCCGGTCTGGGTCACCCGGATCATCTTGTCAGCCATGGACCGTCTCCTGAGATGCCTCGCCACCAGCGCCGGATTCCCGCCGCGGTGCCCGACCGAACAGATCGGCGACCTTCTTGCCCCGACGCTGCGCCACCGAGCGCGGAGAGTTCAGGTTCTCGAGGGCGTCAAAGGTTGCCTTGATCATGTTGTAGGGATTGGAACTACCGATCGACTTGGTGACGATGTCGTGGACTCCGAGGGTTTCGAACACCGCTCGCATCGGTCCGCCGGCAATGATGCCGGTTCCCGCCGGGGCCGATCGCAACACGACACGACCGGCACCGAAACGGCCAGCAACATCATGATGGATGGTCCGTCCATCCCGAATCGGAACCCGGATCATCTTGCGCTTGGCCTGCTCGGTTGCCTTGCGAATGGCTTCGGGAACCTCGCGCGCCTTGCCGGCGCCGAATCCGACGCGCCCCTTCGCATCGCCGACCACCACAAGCGCGGCAAAGCCGAAGCGCCGCCCGCCCTTGACCACCTTGGCCACGCGGTTGATGCCGACCAGCTTGTCGACCAGATCGGAATCCTGTTTGTCTTCGCTTTGCCTGCCAGGTCTGCGTGCCATATCCGGCCCCTTCAGAATTGCAATCCGCCCTCACGGGCGGCATCAGCGAGTGCTTTCACTCGCCCGTGGTACAGATAACCGCCGCGATCGAAAACCACGGCTTCGATCCCTTTGGCCTTCGCGCGTTCGGCGATCAGACGCCCGACAGCCGCTGCGGCTTCCCGATCGGCCCCGGTCTTGAGCGTGCCCTTAACATCGGCATCGAGTGTTGATGCGGCAGCAAGGGTGATGCCCTGGGTGTCGTCGATCACCTGGGCATAGATATGCCTGGAAGACCGGAACACCGAAAGACGAAGCCGATCGCTGTTCGACCGCAGGGATCTTCTCACACGGTCGCGGCGGCGGACATAAAGATTGCGTTGGTTCTGCATCGTCATTCCTACTTCTTCTTGCCTTCCTTGCGCAGGATGAATTCGCCCGCGTAACGAACCCCCTTGCCCTTGTAGGGTTCGGGGGGGCGATAGGACCTGATCTCCGCGGCCACCTGGCCGACCTGACGACGATCCGCTCCCGAGACCACAATGGTCGTCGGGTTCTCGCACTTGATGTCGATCCCCTGGGGAATCGGGTAGAGCACGTCATGCGAGAAGCCGAGTTGCAGAACAAGAGTCTTGCCCTGAACCTGCGCACGATAGCCGACACCTTCCAGCTGAAGCGTCTTGCTGAATCCTTCGGCAACCCCGACCACAAGATTGCTGATCAGGGTTCGGCTCATGCCCCACATGGCGCGTGCCCGGGTCGACGAATCGCGCGGACGCACGACAACCTGGCCATCGACCATTTCCGCAAGCACATCATCCACCAGAACCATCTTCAACTCGCCAAGCTTTCCCTTGGCGGCGACTTCCTGGCCCCGGAGGTCGACCGTAACGCCTGCGGGCACGGCAACCGGATTCTTTCCAATACGGGACATCCTACAGCTCCTGACACGTTCACCCCGACAGGCCTAGAACACCTGGCAGAGCACCTCTCCGCCAACATTGGCCTCACGGGCATCATTGTCCGACATCACCCCTCTCGGCGTGGAAAGCACGGCAATGCCGAGACCGTTATACGGACGGACCAGATCCTTGATCTTCGAATAGACGCGACGGCCGGGTCGGGAAACGCGGCGGATCGACCGGATCACCGGCTGGCCTTCATGATATTTCAGCTCGATGCGCAGCTCGGAAATGCCCGGGCGAACTTCACGAAGTTCGTAACCGCGGATGAACCCTTCCTTCTGCAGCACACCCAGAACGCCGGCCCGCAGGCCCGAGGCCGGAGCCGAAACCACGGCCAGCTTGCGGCCTTGCGCGTTGCGGATCCGGGTAAGCATATCGCCAAGAGGATCACTCATGGACATGGCGTGAGTCTCCTTAACCCTACCAGCTGGACTTGACAACGCCGGGGATACGCCCCTGCGACGCCAGATCGCGAAGCGCGATGCGGCTCAGCTTGAACTTTCTGTAAACAGAGCGCGGGCGCCCCGTAAGCTCGCAGCGGTTCTGAATCCGCACCTTGCTTGAATTGCGAGGCATCTCGGCAAGCCTGAGCCGCGCCTTGAACCGCTCTTCGGGAGGCAGTGCCGCATCCCGGGCCATGGCCTTGAGCCGGGCACGCCGGGCCGCCATACGGCGCACAAGTGCTTCGCGCCGCTTGTTCTTCTGAATGGCACTGATCTTTGCCATGCAAGAAACCTCCGTCCTGCCGATCGCCGATTATTTGGCGAAGGGAAATTCAAATGCCGCGAGAAGGCTCCGCGCCTCCTCGTTGGAACCGGCGGTGGTGACAATGGTCACATCCATGCCCCTCACCTTGTCGATCCGGTCGTAATCGATCTCGGGAAACACGATCTGCTCCTTGATCCCGAAGGTATAATTGCCCCTGCCATCGAAACTGCGATCCGACAATCCACGAAAGTCGCGGACCCGGGGAAGGGCAATGTTGATCAGCCGATCCAGGAATTCATACATCTGGGTGCGACGAAGGGTCACCTTGCAGCCGATGGGCATGCCCTCGCGCAACTTGAAGTTGGCCACCGATTTCCTGGCCTTGGCCACCACAGGCTTCTGACCGGTTATGGCCGCCAGTTCGGCCACGGCCGCATTGATGGTCTTGGAATCGGCGACGGCCTCGCCCACACCCATGTTGACGACGATCTTCTCGATACGCGGAACGCGCATCGGGTTGTCGTAGCCGAACTGCTCCTGCATTCGGGGCTTTACCGTCTGATCGTAATGCGCCCGCAAACGGGGCACATAGCTTTCGGCTGGCTGAGACATCGCTTGTCCTCGAAACCTTTTTTGTCCGCTGCTTCTGTCTGATGCTAGTCGATCATCTCGCCGGAACGGCGGGCGACACGCACCTTCTTCCCATCTTCCAGAACCTTGAAGAACACCCGCGTGGGCTTGCCTTCCTTGGGATCGACGAGGGACACATTCGACACATGAATCGAGGCCTCCTTCGACACGATCCCGGGAGCCTGGCCCTGGCCGCCACGCGTATGGCGCTTCACCATGTTGACCCCCTGGACGATCACCCGATCCTCCTGCGGCATGGCCTTCAGAACGGTTCCCTTCTTCCCCTTGTCCTTGCCGGCCAAGACGAAAACCGTATCGCCCTTTCTGATCCTCTTCATCGCTCTTTCCTCAACCTGGCGCCCTAAAGCACTTCCGGTGCCAGGGAAATGATTTTCATGTAGCCCTTGCCGCGAAGCTCGCGGGTCACCGGGCCGAAGATACGCGTGCCGATGGGCTCGCCCTGATTGTCGATCAGCACTGCAGCATTGCGATCAAAGCGGATCGCGCTGCCGTCGGGCCGCCGAATCTCCTTGGCGGTCCGCACAATCACCGCCTTCTGGACATCGCCCTTCTTCACCCGGCCACGCGGGATGGCCTCCTTGATCGACACCACGATCACATCGCCCACACCGGCGATCATATGCTTGGAGCCGCCCAGAACCTTGATGCACTGGACACGGCGCGCACCGGAATTGTCGGCGACATCAAGGTTGGATTGCATCTGGATCATGGGCTCAATGTCCTCTTGTACGCCAAGGCCGATCAGGCCTCGTCGGTTGTCACTTCCCAGCGCTTGGTCTTCGAGATCGGCGCGCATTCGCGGATCCGGACCGTGTCGCCCACCTTGCTGGCATTGCCCGCATCATGGGCGGCAAAGCGCTTCGACCGTCGCACGACCTTCTTGACCAGCGGATGAAGAAACTGGCGATCGACACGAACGATCACAGTCTTGTCACCCTTGTCGGAGACCACGGTCCCCTGCATGATTCGCCTTGGCATCTCTGTTCCTCGTCCTTCTGGCCTGTCAGGCCGCCGAATCGGCGCGTCCGTTGAGGACGGTCTGAATCCGGGCGATATCGCGGCGCACCGCACGCACCCTGGCGGTATTCTCGAGCTGGCCACTGGCCGCCTGGAAGCGCAGGTTGAACGCCTCCTTCTTGAGCGCCAGCAACTCGGTCTTGAGCTCATCCAGGGATTTGGTCCTGAGATCGGCAGCCTTCATCCTGCTATCCTTCCACGTGAACGCGGCTGACAAACCTGGTGCGGATCGGCAGCTTGGCCGCAGCCAGCTCGAATGCGCGCTTGGCGGTATCATGATCGACACCGTCGATCTCGAACATGATCCGGCCGGGATGCACGCGGCACGCCCAGTATTCGACCGACCCCTTGCCCTTGCCCTGACGCACCTCAGTCGGCTTCTGGCTGACCGGAACATCCGGGAAGATGAGAATCCACACACGTCCCTGACGTTTCATGTGGCGGGTGATCGTCCGCCGGGCCGCCTCGATCTGGCGCGCGGTGATGCGTTCCGGCTCCATGGCCTTCAGGCCATAGGCTCCGAAATTGAGCCGCGTGCCCCCCTTGGCGGCGCCATGGATGCGCCCCTTGTGGGCCTTGCGGAATTTGGTACGCTTGGGCTGCAGCATGATCTGTCCTCTCAGCCGCGCGGGCCGGCGCCGTCAGTCGCCGGGTTGCGCCCTGTCTGCTGTTCCGAAAGTCGCTTGTCCTGGGCCATCGGGTCGTGGGCCATGATCTCGCCCTTGAAAACCCAGACCTTCACGCCACAGGTGCCATAGGTGGTGTGCGCCGTGGCGGTCCCGTAATCGATATCGGCACGGAAGGTATGCAGCGGCACACGGCCTTCCCGATACCATTCGGTGCGGGCGATCTCGGCACCGCCCAGACGCCCCGAGCAGTTGATGCGGATCCCGCCGGCGCCAAGGCGCATGGCCGACTGCACGGCGCGCTTCATGGCACGGCGGAAAGCGATGCGCCTTTCAAGCTGCTGCGCGATATTTTCGGCGATCAGCTTGGCATCGATTTCCGGCTTGCGGATCTCGACGATGTTCAGATGCACATCGGCATCGGTCATCTTCGAGATGCTCGACCGCAGACGCTCGATATCCGCGCCCTTGCGGCCGATCACCACGCCGGGGCGCGCGGTCTGGATCGTGATCCGCGCCTTCTTGGCCGGACGCTCGATGACGATGTTGGAGATCCCGGCCTGGGACAGCTGCTTTTCAAGGAAGCCGCGGATCTTCAGATCCTCATGCAACAGGCCCGCATAGCTCTTGTCGCCATACCAGCGACTGTCCCAGGTCCTGTTGATGCCAAGACGGAATCCGGTCGGGTTGACCTTCTGTCCCATTACGCTGTCTCCTCGCGCTCGCGCACCACGAGCTTCAGGTTGGAAAACGGCTTGGTGATCCGCCCGGCGCGACCACGGGCCCTTGCGTGAAAACGCTTCATGACAAGGGCCTTGCCCACCGAGGCTTCCGACACAACCAGCCGATCCACATCAAGCTGATGATTGTTCTCCGCATTGGCGACCGCCGACTGCAGCACCTTCTTCACATCCTTTGCCGCGCGGCGCGGAGAAAAGGTCAGTGCCGCCAGGGCCGCCTCGACCCGCTGCCCCCGGATCATGCCCGCCAAGAGGCCGAGCTTGCGCGGACTGACACGGATCATGTGCCCGATCGCCATGGCTTCGGTTTCCGCCAGCCGGCGAGGATTTGCCTTCTTGCCCATAGCCGTCTCCGTTAGCCCCGCCGCGCCTTCTTGTCGGCGGCGTGGCCGTAATACGTCCGGGTCGGGGCGAATTCCCCGAATTTGTGGCCCACCATGTTTTCCGTGACCAGAACCGGAATGAATTTGTGACCGTTATGCACGCCGAAGGTCAGTCCGACGAACTGCGGCAGGATGGTGGAACGGCGCGACCAGATCTTGATCACCTGGTTTCTGCCCTGGCTGCGGGCATCGTCGGCCTTCTTGAGAAGATAACCGTCGACGAACGGGCCTTTCCATACTGAACGAGCCATGAACCTGTCCCTTACTTCTTGCCGCGATGACGGCTGCGAATGATCAGGCGATCCGTGGGCTTCTTGCCCCGGGTCCGCTTGCCCTTGGTCGGCTTGCCCCAGGGGGTCACCGGATGGCGCCCGCCCGATGTTCTGCCCTCGCCGCCACCATGGGGATGATCGACCGGGTTCATCGCGACACCACGCACAGAGGGACGACGCCCGAGCCAGCGGCTGCGGCCAGCCTTGCCAAGATTGATGTTCTTCTGATCGGGGTTGGAAACCGCACCGATCGAAGCCAGGCACAATTCCGGCACCGCGCGAACCTCGCCCGAACCGAGCCGCAGCTGGGCATAGCCGGAATCCTTGCCCACCAGC
>JBJHAU010000062.1:0-10725 GCA_050480665.1 Alphaproteobacteria bacterium
CGCCAAAGGCCATCAGAAGGGCAAGCCCCTCACCATTCCCCGCGCCATTCCCCTCACCATTGCCCGTGCGATCCTCTGCGCCCGCGCCCTTCCGGTGGCGGGCCATTCCCTGCTCGATCACCCGGGTCTTCCGCGCGATGCCGTGATCATCGGCCCCGGATCCCGGGCCGACCCAGTCCCGCGCCTCGCCGCCGAACAGCCCCATCGCGAGCGCCGCCGCCACCGTGGAATTGCCGATGCCCATTTCGCCCAGAATCAGGATATCGGCATCCGGATCGACCGCCGCCGCACCCCGGGCCATGGCGTCGAGCAGCTCGGGTTCCGTCATCGCGGGCCCCTCGGTGAAGTCGCCGGTGGGATGATCCAGATCAAGGGCGATCACCGAAAGCACGGCCCCCGATGCCCGGCAAAGCTGGTTGATCGCCGCCCCCCCGGCGCGAAAATTGGCGACCATCTGCGCGGTCACCGTCTGGGGAAAGGGGTTCACCCCTTGCGCGCAGATGCCATGGTTGCCGGCAAACACCAGAGCCTGGGCGCGGCGGATCTGCGGGCGGGGGGATCGCTGCCAGCCCGCCATGAAGAGGGCAAGCTCTTCCAGCCGCCCAAGGCTTCCGGCCGGTTTGGTCAGGCAGGCCTGCCGCGCCCGGGCCTCGGCGATGGCGTCCGGATCGGGCCGGGTGAAGCCCTTCGCCAGCCGGGCGGCGAGCGTCGCAAGATCGGGGGCGGGAAGGCAGGCACGGGATGGCGTTTCGGTCATGTCGGATCTTTCAGGTCGCGTCTTTCAGGATCAGGGGAAGCCCCGCAACGACGAGTTCCACAACATCCGCCGCTGCGGCAACCTTGTGGTTGAGCAGCCCCTGGGCATCGCGGAAGGCGCGGCCAAGCGGCGTTTCGGGAACGATGCCGAAGCCGACCTCGTTGGTGACAAGAACAACGGGCGATGTCTGGCGATCCAGCGCGGCCATCAGGGCCCCGGTATCCTCTTCCCAGTCGCGCCCGGAAAGCATCACGTTGGAAAGCCAGAGCGTCAGACAATCGATCAGCCTCGGCCCCTGCCCGTCGGTTTCGTCAAGGGCTGCGGAAAGATCCAGAAGGGCGGGCCGTTCCAGCCATTCCGGGCCGCGCCGGGCCCGGTGCAGGGCCACCCGGCGGGCCATTTCCTCATCGCGCACCTCGGCGGTGGCCACATAGACGGGGCGGCCCGCAAAGGCGCGCACCCGGGCTTCGGCACGAAGGCTCTTGCCGGATCGGGCGCCACCGATGATAAGGGTTCGTGTCATCTCCTCTCCTCCATGCCGGGCGGGGTTCTGACCGTGCCTGCGAAGGGCAAAGGGCGATTCGAAAGGCAGAACCTGTGGCCCCGGTGACCGAACTGATCCTGATCCGCCATGCGCCGACAGACCATGCTGGCCGCCTTGCCGGGCGGCACGATGTGCCCGCCCGCCTTCCGGACGCAGAGACCCTCGCCAGCCTGCGGGCCGGGATCGGTGACATCGACCGGCTGGCCATCAGCCCCGCACGCCGATGCCGCCAGACGGCCAAGGCCCTGTTCCCGGATTTCGTGGCCGAAGAGGATCCGCGCCTCTGGGAACAGGATTTCGGCCGCTGGGAAGGCCGGGCGATGGCGACCCTGCCCGATCACGGGGCCCTGTCGCGGCCTGCCCTGGCGATGCTCAGGCCGCCGGGCGGGGAAAGCTTCGCCGATCTTCATGCCCGATGCGCGCCGGCGCTCGAAGCCCTGTGCCGTGGCGGGCGTGTTGCGGTGGTGGCCCATGCCGGAACGATTCGGGTGGCCCTGTCCCTGGCCCTGGGGGCGAGGGATGCCGGGCTGGCCTTTGTGATCGCGCCGCTTTCGCGCACCGGGATTCAGGCATTCGGCGACGGCCAATGGGCGATTTCCGGTGTCAATATCATGGGGCATGGCTAGGCTCCCGCGGTCCGGATCATCACGGCAAGCAGGGCGACAAGGCCGATCAGAAGCCCGTCGGCGACCCGGAACAGGGTCAGCGCGCGTCGGATATCCTGGGCGGAAAGGATCGCTCTTCCTTCGCCGTTGATCGGCGGATCCCCGCTCAAGATCCCCTCATAGAGGCGGGGGCCGGAAAGACGGATCGCCAGCGCACCGGCCATGGCCGCTTCCGGCCAGCCGGCATTCGGCGAGCGATGCTGCCGTGCATCGCGGGCCACCACCCGTGCCGCCTCCATCGCCCGCGCCCCCGGCATCAGGGCGGCGGCGGCGATCAGGAGCCCCGCCGAAAGCCTTGAGGGCGCAAGGTTCAGAAGATCGTCGAGGCGGGCCGCGGCCCTTCCGAAGTCGCGATAGCGTTCGCTGCGATGGCCGATCATGCTGTCGGCGGTGTTGATCGCCTTGTAGGCGAGTGCGCCGCCCAGGCCGGCCACCGCCAGCCAGCCGACCGGTGCGACGATCCCGTCGGAGAAGTTCTCGGCAAGGCTTTCGATCGCCGCCCGCGCGATGGCGGATTCATCCAGGGTCGAGACATCGCGTCCAACGATCCGCGATACGGATCTTCGCGCCGCGTCGATGCCCTCCCCTTCCAGCGCTTCGGCCACCGCCAGCACATGGCTGTGCAGGCTGCGCTGGGCAAGCAGCGTCGAGGCAACAACCCCGAGGCAGAGCAGGCCGATGGCTTCAGGCCAGGGGATCAGGGCCGCCGCCATGCCGATGGCCGCCGCCAGGGCAAGCAGGATCACCACCAGAAGATGGCCGAGACGCCGCCTGCGCCGGGGATCGTCATCGGCCCGGTTCCAGCGGGCCTCAAGCGCTGCGATCAGCCTTCCGATCCAGGTCACCGGATGGCCGATGCGGCGGAACAGCCGTTCCGGATAGCCCAGAACCAGTTCCGCAAGAAGCGCGACCAGGGCGAGGGTCACCGCCATGGCTCAGCCTTCCCAGAAGCCATGGCATCCTCGTGCCAGGAAGCGTTCGGCCATGGCGACCGTGCCCCTTGCGAAGGCCGGGCCGCCATACTGCCTTGCGGTGTCGCTTTCGGCCCGGGTCGAAAGCCAGGCGGTCAGTTGCAGCCGGCGGATCATCACCATCAGCGGCAGGCAGGCGACATCGCGGCGGTCGGGCGCGATGATCCGGCCATAGCCTTCGAGCCAGCATGCGGCAAGGTTCGGGATGCGGGGATCATCCTCCATGAAGGAGACAGCGGCGGCGAAATCGAACATCCACCAGCCGAAGCCGCAATCGTCGAAGTCGATCACCCAGAGCCGGTCGCCATCCCTGAGCAGATTGGCAAGCCGCAGATCGGCATGAATCAGGCCGAACCGCTCCGGCCCTGTTCCCAGTGTCTTCAGCCCATGGCGAAGCTCATGAACGAGGCGTTCCAGCAGGATCCTGTCCGAGGCCGAAAGCCCCGCCACCCTGCGCCAGTCGCCCCAATGGGCTTCAGGGCCAAGCAGGGTTCGATCATCCCATCGCTTGCGGATGAACCCTCCCGGCAGAGCCCAGCCCCGGGCATGGCGATGCAGTTTCGCCGTGATCGCCCCGAGGCTTCGGAAGCTTTCGCCGAGCTCGTCCTGCCAATCCGGTTCTGTCCCCTCGATCCGCGAGAAGCCGACGACGAGGCGTCCCTCCCTTGCCTGAAGCAGGATGCCATCCCGATCCGGGCGGGGCCGCACGCATCGAAGCCCCTTCACCTGTTCCAGGGCCTTGAGCCAGGCCAGTTCCGAAGCGATTTCCGCACGGGTGTGGTAGCCGATCCGATGCAGGCGCAGGATCAGCGATCCTGCTTCCCCTGCCTTCCCGGCTTCCCCTGCTTTCCAGGTCTCGTTTTCCGAACGGTGAAGACGTGTCAGCGGCGCATCCTCGGGGAGGCCGTAACGGGGCAGCAGCGGACGCAGAAGGGCTTCGCTCATGATCGGCTCCGCCGCAGCAGGCTCACATCCATGATCCAGCCATGCAGGGCGCGAAGCCGGGCGCGCTCGGCAAGGATCCGCTCCGAGACCTTCGCGAGGGGGCCTTCGATCAGGGTTTCCTGCGGCATGCCGAGATAGGCGCCCCACCAGATATGCAGCCCTTCCGGTGCCAGTGTGGTGAAGGATCCTCCGGAATCGAGCATGACAGCGACGCTGTCGGCGCCAGCGGGCCAGCCTTCCTCGCGCAGCCGTCGTCCGGTGGTGATCCAGACCGCCCCGCCAAGGGTGTTGAGGGGGATGGCGTGGGCCGCCGTCAGCGCCTGAAGGCTGGTGATTCCGGGCACGACATGGCAGCGGAGCGGAAGGCCGGCAGCCTTGAGGGTTCCGGCAATGCGCAAGGTGCTGTCGTAGAGCGAGGGATCGCCCCAGACGAGAAGGGCCACCCTGCCGCCCTGCGGCCGGTGCGTCTCGATCTCGTGGGCCCAGGTGGTGGCGATGGCCTCATGCCAGTCCCGCACAGATTCCAGATAGTGGCCGCGCGTCTCGCGCACCGGCATGTCGAATTCGGCGATCGGAACCGGTTGGCGCAGCACCGTGCGGCAGATCGATCGGCGAAGATCGGCAAGGTCGGCCTTGTCCCGGCCCTTGCGGGGAAGCAGGATCAGATCGGCCCGGTTCAGCGTGTCGATCGCCGCGCGGGTCAGGTGATCGGGGTTGCCGGTGCCGATTCCCACCAGATGAAGATCAATCATGATCATCCTCTCGCATCGGTTCATCGGCGAGAGGCCCGTAAAGGATCAGCGCGGGGCTGCCCGACGGCGCGGATTCGAGGGCGGCGACCAGGCCTCCCAGCGTCGTGCGCAGGCAGCGCGCCTCCGGCTGGCCCAGGGCCTCGGCCAGCAGGGCCGGGGTTTCGGGGGCAAGGCCCGCCGAAAGAAGCCGGGCGGCCAGCGCGGCGAAGGTGCGTTTGGGCATGAACACGGCGGTGGTGGCCTCAGGATCGGCCAGGGCCGCCATGTTGAGGTTCCCGGGCAGGCGGCCGGTTTCATCGTGACCGGTGATGAACTGGACCCGGCGCGCCAGCCGCCGACGGGTCAGCGGAATGCCGGCCGCCGCCGCCGCCGCACTGGCCGCGCTGATTCCGGGGATGATCTCGAAGGGAATTCGCGCCCGGCCAAGAACAAGAAGCTCCTCTTCCAGCCTGCCGAACAGGCCGGGATCGCCGGATTTGAGTCGCACCACCCGCGCGCCGTCTTTGGCAAAGTCGACCAGAAGCTGGCTGACATGCGCCTGAAGCGGCGAGGGGCGGCCGGCGCGTTTTCCCACCGCGACCCTTTCGGCCCCGGGCCGGGCATGGGCCAGGATCGGCCCGGCGGAAAGATCATCATACAGGATCACATCGGCCCTGTTCAGGCGGGAAACGGCTTTCAGCGTCAGCAGTTCCGGATCGCCGGGCCCGGCACCCACGAAGGAGACGAAGCCTTTCATGCGTCCTCCGCGATCAGATGGAAGAAGGTGCCGCTGACACGGCCTCGCCAGGATCCCGTTTCCTCGACCGCCCTGCCTTCGGCGTCGGAAACATGGGCCAGCGGGGGATCCGGCTGATCGAGGATCGTGGCGTAATGGAATTCATGGCCGCGCAGCCGGGTTCCGGCCGCGAAGCCGGGCATGGGTGCCTTCAAGGTGGCGTGCCGGTAGCCGAGGGTCATTCGCCGTGTGGCGTCGCTGGACACCAGCCCGAGAAGCCCCGCCATGGCATGACGCCGCCCGGCCTTGTCGATCAGCCCGGCGCCGAGGGCCATGTAGCCGCCGCATTCGCCATGCACGGGGCGACTTTCCGCATGACGGTGCAGCCCGGCGCGGAAGCTGTCGGCCGCGGCAAGCCTTTCCGCATGAAGTTCCGGATAGCCGCCGGGCATCCAGACAAGATCGGCATCGGAATCGGGGGCTTCGTTCGCCAGGGGGGAAAACGGCCGAATTTCGGCCCCGGCCTGCCGCCAGCCTTCCAGAAGATGCGGATAGGCAAAGGAGAAGGCCGCATCCTGGGCCAGGGCGATCCGCTGGGCGGGCGGGCGCGGCAGGCGGCCGGACGCGGCGACGGGTTGCCCGCGCGCCGCCTTCAACAGCGCATCGAGATCGACATGGGCGCGAAGAAAGGCGGCATAGTCGGCGATGGCGGCCTCGAGATCGGGATGTTCCACCGCCTGCACCAGCCCCAGATGCCGTTCGGGAAGCGCCAGATCGCCACGTCGCGGCAGGGCCCCCAGCACGGGCAGCCCGGCCTCGTCCATGCCCAGCCGGATCAGTCTTTCATGGCGGGCGCTGGCCACACGGTTCAGGATCACCCCGGCAAAGGGCAGGGCGGGGTGGAAGTGTCTGAAGCCGAGCGCCACCGCTGCTGCCGACTGCGCCTGGCCCGACACATCGAGCACCAGAACCACCGGCCAGCCCATCAGGGCGGCGAGTTCGGCGCTGGAGCCATGGCCCAAGGCCCCGGGCCTTGCCACCCCGTCATACAGACCCATGGAGCCTTCGGCCATGCACAGATCGGCACCCTCGCCCTCGGCCAGGATCGCCCCGATCAGGGACGGGCCCATGGCCCAGCTGTCCAGGTTGAAGGAGGCACGACCGCTGGCCTCGCGATGAAAGGCCGGGTCGATGTAGTCCGGCCCGCTCTTGAAGGGCTGGATATCAAGGCCGCGATCCCGGAAAGCCCTGAGCAGTCCGAGCACGACCGTCGTCTTTCCCGAACCGGAAGCGGGCGAGGAGATCATCAGCCCGGGCCTTGCCGGCAGGAGGCGCATGGGCTCAGCCGTCATGAACCGGCTCCCGGGCCGGATTTCGCATCGGCCCTGCCCGGGCGGAAACGGCGTTCGTAATCGGCGGCATAGAGACGGCTTTCCTCGAAGTCTTCGTCGCCCAGCGCAGGCCCCACCAGGATCAGCGCGGTGCGTTCGAGGCTTCCGGCAACCCGGGATTCGAGATCGGCAAGGCGGGATCTGAGAATCCGCTGTTCGGGCCAGCTTGCCCGCCAGACCACGGCAGCGGGACAATCCGGCCCATAGGCGGGAATCAGGTCGAGGACGACGCGGGCCAGGTTGTGGATCGACAGATGAATGGCGAGGGTGGCGCCGGTAGCGGCGAAGGCGGTCAGGCTTTCGCCCTCGGGCATGGCGCTGGCCCGGCCCGGGGTTCGGGTCAGCACCACGGACTGGGCCCGTCCGGGAAGGGTCAGTTCGCAGCCGAGTGCTGCGGCCGCTGCGGCGAAGGACGGCACCCCTGGGGTGATCGTGAAGGGAATCTTCAGGGCGCGAAGGCGGCGCAGTTGCTCGCCCATGGCCGACCACACCGAAAGATCGCCGGAATGCAGTCGCGCCACGTCCAGCCCGGCGGCATGGGCGCGGAGGATTTCCTCGATGATCTGGTCGAGGGAAAGGGGTGCGGTGTTGATCACCCTTGCATCCCCGGGACAGTGCGCGAGCACCGCTTCGGGAACCAGCGATCCCGCATAGAGACAGACAGGACAGGCCGCGATCAGATCGCGGCCGCGAAGGGTCAGCAGGTCGGGCGCTCCGGGCCCGGCACCGATGAAATGCACGGTCATGGGTCCTGTCCTTCGGCCAGGGCAGAGGTGGCAAGGCGGTCGGGCGAAACATGGCGAACCGCGAGCAGCCTTGAATCGGGGCCTGCTGCGGCCAGGGCGCAGGCCTCCGCCACGGATCCGCAGCCCATCAGCGCCAGGCTTCGCCAGGATCGGGTCGGGGTGTCCAGGCCGCGAATCCGTGATGGAGAAAGCCGGATCAGGGGTATGGAAAGCTCATCGGCCAGGGCATCCAGGGCGGGGCAGCGTCCTTCCGGCGCGGCCAGCGCCTCCACGGGTCGGCCTTCGGCCGCGTCGTGCAGGACGGCCCTGAGAACAGCGCGGAAGCTGGCAATTCCGGCCCGGGCCGATCCTCCGAATCCCGCCACGATCATCGGTGACCGCTCCATTGCACGATCGGCCTTGCGGCGCGCCAGCCGCGCTTGCGTCCAAGCGGTTCGGCTTCCGAAAGTTCAAGGCGCAACAGGCTGCCCCCATGAAGATCATGCCAGGCGGCAAGCAGGCTTTCGGATTCAAGCGTGACGGCATTGGCCACCACGCGGACGCCGGAAGGCAGCAGCGTCCACAGGCGTTCGAGCAACGCCAGAGACAGCCCGCCTCCGATGAACACGGCATCGGGCGGCTTCCGGGCCTCCTCGCCTGGATTGCTCAGGATATCCGGTGCCCGGCCTTCGATCACCTTGAGCCGGTCAACCCCGAGAGACAGGGCGTTGCTGCGGGCCCGCGCGGCGCGTCTTGAATCGGCTTCGAAGGCCATGGCTTCGGTGGTGGGATCGCTCAACAGCCATTCGATGGCGATCGAGCCCGCGCCCGCGCCGATATCCCACAACAGCGCACCGGGACGGGGCGCGAGGGCCGAAAGCGTCAGCGCACGGATCGGCCGTCTGGTGATCTGCCCATCATGGGCGAACAGCGTGTCGGGAAGCCCCGGGGTGCGGGGCAGGGCAAAGCCCTGCCCGGCAATCTCCAGCCCCGCCGCCACGGGATGACAGACATCATCGAAGCCATAGCGCGATGCGGTTGTTCTGCGCAGCCTTTCGCGCGGCCCGCCCAGGGCTTCCAGAACATGAAGGATGGTGTCGCCGAAACCCAGGCCATCAAGATATGCCGCAAGGGCGGCCATGCTGTCGCCGTCGCGCAGCAGGACAAGGCAGCGGCGTCCCGGGGACAGAACGGGACGCAATCTGGACAGGGGTGCGGCGTGCAGGCCGAGGCAGGCGGTGTGCTCCAGCGCCCAGCCAAGGCGTGCGGCGGCAAGGCCGAAGGTGGAAGGGGCGGGCAGTGCCACCCATTCCCCGGGGGCAAGTCGGCGGGCAAGGGTGGTGCCCGCGCCGAACCAGAAAGGATCGCCCGAGGCCAGCATCACGACCGCCCGTCCGCGCAGCGCCAGCAGCGGCTCGATCCCCTCGGCGAAGGGGCTTGGCCAGGGCCGGCGTTCGCCGGGCAGATCGGGAAGCAGGGCCAGGTGTCGCGCGGCGCCGGTCACCACCTCGGCCCGCGCCAGCGCCTTGCGGCTTGCCAGGGACAGGCCATCCGGGCCATCTTCGCCCAGTCCGACAATGGTGAGCCACGGGGTTTCAGCCATGCCGAAGATCCTTGTTCTGGGGGGCACCACGGAAGCGTCGCGGCTTGTCGCCACCCTCGCAGAAGCGGGGATTCCCGCCATGCTCAGCCTTGCCGGGCGGGTGCAGAGGCCGAAGCCGCAGCCCGTGCCGGTGCGGATCGGCGGCTTCGGCGGGGTGCAGGGCCTGGCAGAGCATCTGCGCCGTCAGGCGATCACCCATCTTGTCGATGCCACCCATCCCTTCGCCGCGCAGATGAGCGCCCATGCCGTGGCGGCAGCCCGACAGGCCGGTGTGCCTCTTCTGGCCCTGACCCGGCCGCCCTGGCGGCCGCAGGAAGGCGACCGCTGGCAATCGGTGGCGGATGTTCCGGCCGCCGTGGCGGCCCTGGCAGGCCCGGCCCGCCGGATCATGCTGGCGCTCGGCCGGATGCATCTTCCCGCCTTTGCCCGCCAACCCCAGCATCACTATCTGTTGCGGCTTGTCGATCCTCCCGAGGTTGTGCCGCCGCTTCCCCGGCATGTGATTCTTCTCGATCGCGGCCCGTTCGATGTCGGCTCCGATCTTGCGCTGATGCGTGCGCATGAAATCGAAGTGATCGTCTGCAAGAATGCGGGCGGCAGCGGGGCCGAGGCCAAGCTGATCGCCGCCCGACGCCTTGGGCTTCCCGTGATCATGATCGAAAGGCCGGTGCTGCCGGACCGGCCGGAGACCTTCGAGGTGGCCTCGGTGATGGACTGGCTCACTCATGCCGACCTCGGCGTGTAGAGGATCGGGCGTTCCGGGCCACGGCCCGGAAGGAGACGGGTACGGCTGGACCCCACGATCACCACGGTACGCATGTCGGCCATTTCCGGCCGGGCTTCGTCGAGGGTCACGATCCTGAGCGATTCCTCATCGGTGCTGACGGCGCGGGCAAAGAGCACGGGACGTGTTCCCCCGCAGGTTTCGCCAAGAATCGCGAGCGCTCGGGCGAACCCTTCAGACCTCGCCCGGGAACGCGGGTTGTAGAGGGCGATGACGAAATCGGCCTCGGCGGAGAGTTTCAGGCGGCGTTCGATCAGCGACCAGGGCTTCAGGTTATCGCTGAGATTGATGGCGCAGAAATCATGGCCCAGGGGCGCGCCGGCCCGGGCCGCGGCCGCCAGCATCGCAGTGATGCCGGGAAGCACCCTGATCTCCAGGCCCTGCCAGAGCCCGGGGCCGGATTCCAGAGCTTCGAACACCGCCGCTGCCATGGCGAAGACACCCGGATCGCCGGATGAGACCACGACCACCCGCCGCCCCTCGGCGGCCATGGTCAGAGCCCGTCGTGCCCGATCCTGTTCCTCACGGTTGTCCGATTCATGGCGCACAAGACCCGGTCGCTCCTTGACGCGGGCGACATAGGGCGCGTAGCCGACGACATCGGTGGCCTCGGCGAGAGCCTCGTGCACCTCGGGGGTGATCAGGCTTTCCGCGCCGGGGCCGAGCCCGGCGATGGCGAGCCAGCCGGTCCTGCCGTTCATGGCCGCCTCCCCTTGCCATGCACGACAAGGATCGAGAAATAGGGGGTGACCCCCTCCACCTCCGCAAGGGGTCGCACCCGCTGGTGTGGCATCTGGGCATATTCCACCAGCCAGGCGGCGGATTCCTTGCCGGCAAGGGTCACGGCGCGGCGGATCTTTTCCAGGTTGCGGC
>JBJHAU010000063.1:0-10661 GCA_050480665.1 Alphaproteobacteria bacterium
GCCTTAGGATCAAGCCGGAAGCCCGGATGAACCGGGGCCACCTTGCGCACCACCTGATCCAGCCGCTGAAGCCCGCAGATCCCGCATCCCGAACGGCCTTCCATGGCCCTGGCCTGACGGGCGCGGGCGATCTCGACCGCACTTCTGGTGGTCACATCGATGCGGATGCCGCCCTCGACCTCGACAACGGCGATCGTCTCGATCAGGCCGTGATCGGCCAGCACCCCTTCGGTCAGGGAAAAGCCGATGGCGAAATCCTCGAGATCGGCGGGGGTGGCCATCATCACCACATGAGGTCGGCCGTTATAGGCAAGGTTCACCGGAACCTCCTCGGCGAGGTGCCAGTTCCGACGCAGCACCGCAGTCCCCTCCCGGCAGAGCGAAACGGCTGCGGGAACCGAACCGGTGGCGGTATGCATCGTCCTCTCCTGTGTTCCTGCCGCTCTTCCTACTCTGCGGCCCCGGGGCCCTGAACCAGCCCGTCCTGTCTGTTCAGCCATTCCTCATAATCCTGCTGCCAGGCAGAGGGACCGTTGGACGGGCTGACCTGCACCGCCGTGACCTTGTATTCCGGACAATTCGTTGCCCAGTCCGAATATTCGGTGGTCACCACATTGGCACCGGAAAGCGGATAATGGAAGGTCGTATAGACCACCCCCGGCGGCACCCGCTCGGTGACCGTCGCATGAAGGGTGATCTGTCCCTTGCGACTGGTCACGGACACAAGATCCCCCTCGCGCACCCCCCTGAGTTCGGCATCATGGGGATGGATTTCCAGCCGATCCTCCTGATGCCAGCGCGTGTTCTCGGTGCGTCGGGTCTGGGCGCCAACATTGTACTGGCTGAGAATTCGCCCGGTGGTCAGGATCAGGGGGAACTTGCGATTCGCCGTCTCCGGGGTCGGCACGAATTCGGTCAGCATGGGCCGCCCCTTGCCGCGCACGAAACCTCCCACATGCATGATCGGCGTGCCTTCGGGCGCTGCGGCATTGCACGGCCACTGCACGGACCCCAGCCGATCCAGAAGCTCGAAGCTGACACCGGAAAAACTGGGTGTCAGCCGGGCGATTTCATCCATGATCTCGGCAGCCGACCCATAGGCCATGGGATAGCCCATGGCCGTCGACAGACGGCTGACAACCTCCCATTCGCTCAACCCGACTTTCGGTTTCATGACCGGACGCACCCGGTTGATGCGCCGTTCGGCATTGGTGAAGGTGCCATCCTTTTCGAGGAAGGAACAGCCGGGAAGGAAGACATGGGCATGACGGGCGGTTTCGTTCAGAAACAGATCCTGGACGATCAGGCAGTCCAGCGCCTTCAGTGCCGCCGTGACATGCTGGGTATCGGGATCGGACTGGGCGATATCCTCGCCCTGAACGAACAGCCCGCGGAAGCTTCCATCGAGCGCCGCATTGAACATGTTGGGAATACGAAGCCCCGGCTCAGAGGCAAGGCTTTGGCCCCAGGCCTGCTCGAAGAGCATCCTTGCGCTTTCATCGGACACATGGCGATAGCCGGAAAATTCGTGCGGGAAGGATCCCATGTCGCAGGATCCCTGTACATTGTTCTGGCCCCGCAAGGGATTCACCCCCACGCCGCGACGGCCGATGTTGCCGGTCACCATGGCCAGGTTCGCCATCCCCATCACCATGGTCGAGCCCTGGCTGTGTTCGGTCACACCCAAACCGTAATAGATCGCCGCATTGTCTCCGCTGGCATAAAGGCGGGCAGCGCCGCGCACTGCCTCGGCCGGCACCCCGGTGATCGCTTCCATCGCTTCCGGCGCGTGACGCGGATCGGCGATGAAGGATTCCCACATCGCGTAATCCGCCGGCTCGCAGCGTTCGCCGACGAAGGCGCGATCGACCAGCCCTTCGGTGACGATCACATGCGCGAGAGCATTGATCATGGCCACATTGGTACCGGGGCGCAGCGGCAGGTGATAGGCCGCCTCGATATGGGGGCTGCGCACCAGATCGGTAGCCCGGGGATCGATCACGATCAGCTTGGCTCCCTGGCGAAGCCGCCTTTTCATCCGCGAGGCAAAGACCGGGTGGGCATCGGGCGGGTTCGCGCCGATCACGACGATCACATCGGCCTCTTCCACCGAACGGAAATCCTGCGTCCCGGCTGAAGTTCCGAATGTCTGCTTCAACCCGTATCCGGTGGGGGAATGGCAGACACGGGCACAGGTATCGACATTGTTGTTGCCGAACCCGGCACGGATCATCTTCTGGACTGCAAAGACTTCCTCGTTGGTGCAGCGCGAAGACGTGATCCCGCCGATCGCCTGGGGGCCGTGGGCCTCGCGGATCGCCGAAAGGCGGTTCGCGGCAAAGGCAATGGCCTCGTCCCAGGAAACCTTGCGCCAGGGATCGTCGCTGTGGTCGCGAATCATGGGATCGAGAATCCGATCCCTGTGGGTTGCGTAACCGAAGGCAAAACGGCCCTTCACGCAGGAATGACCTTCATTGGCGCCGCCATCCTTGTCAGGGATCATGCGGATCAGCTGATCGCCGCGCATCTCTGCCTTGAAGGAGCAGCCCACCCCGCAATAGGCACAGGTGGTCTTGACCGTATGTTCGGGAACCCCGTGATCGATCACCGCCTTTTCCATCAGCGTCGCCGTGGGGCAGGCCTGGACACAGGCGCCGCAGGAAACGCATTCGGAGCCCATGAAGGCCTCGCCGGCGGAAGCGGAGACCTTGGATTCGAACCCACGCCCCTCAATGGTCAGGGCGAAGGTGCCCTGCACCTCTGCACAGGCGCGCACGCAGCGCGAGCAGACAATGCATTTCGAGGGATCGAAGGTGAAATAGGGATTGCTTTCATCCTTGGGCGAATCGAGATGGTTGGCTCCGGAAAATCCGTAACGAACCTCGCGCAGGCCAACCTCTCCGGCCGTATCCTGCAATTCGCAGTCACCATTCGCCGCACAGGTCAGGCAGTCGAGCGGATGATCGGAAATATAGAGTTCCATGACATTGCGCCGCAGACGGGCAAGCTTTTCGGTCTGCGTACGAACCACCATCCCGTCGCGCACGGGGGTGGTGCAGGATGCGGGCGTGCCGCGCGCGCCTTCGATCTCGACAAGGCACATCCGACAGGAGCCGAAGGCTTCGAGACTGTCGGTGGCACACAGTTTGGGAACCTTGATTCCAGCTTCCGCAGCCGCCCGCATGACCGAACTTCCGGCTTCCACCGTCACCGTGCGGCCATCGATCTCAAGGTGGACCATCGCACTCGTCTTCGGCCTGGGGGTTCCGAAATCCTGGTCCTTGATCAGAGACATCTGAAGATCCTTTCTTCAGTCCATCAATAGGTTACGATAAATCATTGATCTATAACTCAAGATTCATCTTGCGCCGAAATCATCGGGAAAATGGGTCAGCGCACTGCGAACCGGCATCGGGGTAAGCCCGCCGAGGGCGCAGAGAGATCCATCGGCCATGGCCTCGCAGAGATCATCGAGAAGGGCCCGATTGCGCTCGGGCTCAAGGCCCTGGCGCAATCTGTCGATCACCTCGACTCCACGGGTGGAGCCGATTCGACAAGGTGTGCATTTGCCACAGCTTTCAAGGGCGCAGAAGGCCATGGCGAAACGGGCCTGCGCGGCCATGTCCACGGTGTCGTCGAACACCACGACGCCCCCATGGCCCAGCATGGCCCCGGCCTCGGCCAGTTCCTCGTAACCGAGGGGAAGATGGAACAGGCTGCGGGGCAGATAGGCGCCAAGCGGCCCGCCGATCTGGACACTGCGAACCGGCCTTCCGGAACGGCTGCCGCCGCCGATGTCGCAGACCAGCTCCTCGATGCTCAGGCCGAAGGGGGCTTCGAAGAGGCCTCCATGGCGTACATTGCCGGCAAGCTGGAATGGTTGTGTTCCGCGGGAACGGCCAATCCCGTGCGCGGCATAGGCCTCGCCTCCCTCGGCGAGAATGGAAGGAACCGCCGCAAAACTCAGCACATTGTTGACCACGGTGGGACGCCCGAAAAGCCCATGCAGGGCGGGAATGGGCGGCTTTGCACGCACCATCCCGCGGCGGCCCTCAAGGCTTTCCAGCATGGCCGTTTCCTCGCCGCAGATATAGGCGCCGGCGCCGGTCCGCACCTCAAGGAAGAAGGGCTTGCCGCTGCCCATCACATCAGCCCCGATCAGCCCGCCCAGTGTGGCGAGTTCCAGGGCTGCCTTCATGGTCCGGATCGCGTGCGGATATTCGGATCGAAGATAGATCATCCCCGCCGAAGCGCCGGTCACCACCGCAGCGATAGCCATGCCCTCGATCAGGGTGAAGGGATCGCCTTCCATCAGCATGCGGTCGGCAAAGGTTCCGGAATCGCCTTCATCGGCATTGCAGACCACATATTTGCGGTCGGCTTCCGCCTCCATCACCGTCTTCCACTTGATCCCGGTGGGAAAACCGGCGCCGCCGCGCCCCCTGAGGCCGGAAGCGACAATGGCCGCGACACTGGCCTCGGGCCCCAGCGCCAGCGCCGTCTCGAGCCCCTTGCCGCCCCCGTGGGCTCGATACTCGTCGAGCGAAAGGGGATCGATCACCCCGCATCGGGCGAAGGTGATCCGTGTCTGGGCGGCCAGAAAGGGAAGCGAATCGACCGGGCCAAGATCAAGAGGATGCCTCGGGCCACGATCCGGGGAAGAACGGCTGACCCCGGCTGAAGGTTCGGGAAAGAGGGCATCGATGAGCGCGGGAACGTCCCCGGCACCGACCGGGCCATAGGCGTGGCGCTTCCCGTCGCGCTCCACCTCCACCAGCGGCTCCAGCCAGAACATTCCCCGCGATCCCGTACGCCTGATCTGAAGGGAAAGGCCACGACGCGAGGCTTCCTCGGCAATCGCCCGTGCGGTGGCATCCGCGCCGACGGAAAGAGCCGCAGCATCGCGCGGAATGCAGACAAGAACGGAAGGTGCGCCGGGCGATGGATTGGCCGCAGTCATGGCCGCAGTCATGGCCGCACCCTCCCCGATGTGGCTTCGGCCAGCAAGGCATCGAAGCGATCCGCATCGACCCTGGCATGCAAGGCACCGTCAATCATCACCGACGGGCCGAGCGCACAGTTGCCAAGGCAATACACAGCCTTGAGGGTAAAGGCGCCATCGGCGGTCGTTTCCCCCATATCGACTCCAAGCCGGGAACGGACGTGATCGGCAAGACCGTCGCAGCCATTGGCCTGACAGGCCTCGGCAAGGCACAGGGCAATCTCGTGCCGGCCCGCAGGCGTGCGGCGGAAATCATGGTAGAAGGTCACCACCCCGTGAACATCGGCCCGGGAAAGGTTCAGGCATTCGGCCAGCACGGGAATCGCATCCTCGGGCACGCACCCTGCCCCGCCCTGAACATCGTGCAGGATCTCGATCAGGGCATCGGGACGATTGCCGTGATCGGCGCAGATCGCACGTACGATCTCCTGAAGGGCCGGGTTTGTCCCAGTCTGTGTGTCAGCCATTCCGTGTTTCAACGCCTGCTCCTTGCCACAAGGTCATGGGAGTTGCCGAGGTTGCCATGGCCACAAGCTCACCTGACAAGATCACCCGGCAAGCTCACCCGGCAAGCTCACCCGGAATGACTCCCCGGGATCCCTGCTGAAGAGTACCTAATGGAAAGTCTCCTGAATGGAAAGTCTCCCGGATATCCGGTCCGCGACCCGGCCGAGGCCCCACCCCCGAAAAAACGCCGCCGAAAGAGAAAGAAGAAGCCGGCCCCGTCAAGGCCTGAAGCCTGCCCCTCTTCCCGGTCGGGCATCTTGAGAACAAATCCCCGGGCCGGGATGAATCCTCGCAGGATCGGGACGATGAACTTTGGGGCCATGATCCAAATTCCTTGCTGAAGATAACACTTAATATAACTGAGCTTTTCAATCAGGAAAAGACCGCAACGTTCCGGGCCACAGGCGGCACAGCAACCCTCTTGGGGGTTTCGATGATTGAGAATTTTTGTGTCCCGATCCCATCACCCACCGCATCCGGAAACACGAGCAAAACAGTCGGTTGCTCGCTCGCCCCTCCCTGCCCTGCAGCACGGATGCCTTGCACAGCGTGGCAAAAGGATTCCTGCATTTATATCTCTCCTGTGACGACCCTGACAGGACTGGCTGTTGCCGCTTCGGCAAATTTCTCTATTCTGGGCCGGATTCCTCTCAGGGGTCGGCCCTGGCCGTCCGGAGCGGTCTCCTATTCCACGACAGATGTTCCACGACAGGGTATCCTGATCGGGACAGGGGCTTGGCCCTTCGCCATCACACAGGTTTCACGAAGGATCGTTGCCGAAGAATTGTTGCCGAGGGATCGTTGCCGAAGGATCCTGGATCGCGCGGAACCATCATCACAGCCATTCATCACAGCCATCATCAGGGGGAACCAGATGAAACTTGCGAGTTACGTCAGCGGAGCATGGGTCGAGGGACAGGGCAAGGGAAGTCCGCTTGTCGATCCCGTCACCGGCGATCAGCTGGCCGAGGCCACAAGCGAAGGCGTCGATGTTGCGGCCGCCCTGGCCTATGCCCGCGAGAAAGGGGGCCCTGCCCTTCGCGCCATGAGTTTCGCCGAACGCGCCGAACTGATCGGCAGGGTCGCCGATGTTCTCTCCGCCAACCGCGAGACCTATTACGATATCGCCCTGCGCAATTCCGGAAACACCAAGGTCGATGCCGGGATCGACATCGATGGCGGCATCGGAACCCTCAAGTTCTTTGCCAAGATCAGCCAGAGCCTTGGCGATGCCCGCCTTCTCAAGGATGGAGGCATGGAGCGGCTCAGCCGTGACGAAGCCTTCCGGGCCATGCATCTGCTGGTGCCCATCGAAGGCGTCGGAATCCATATCAACGCCTTCAATTTTCCCTCATGGGGCCTTTGGGAAAAGGCTGGCGTTTCCCTGCTGTCCGGAGTGCCCGTCCTCGCCAAGCCGGCAACGGCCACCGCCCTTCTCTCCTATCAGATGGTCCGCGATGTGGTGGAGGCCGGGATTCTTCCCGAAGGGGCGCTGACCTTTGTCTGCGGTTCGGCCCGCGAGATCAGCGATCTCGTCACCGCCCAGGATGCCATTGCCTTCACCGGTTCGGCCGATACGGCGGCCATCCTGAAGGCGCATCCCCGGGTCATTGCCAGCGGTGTTCGTCTCAATATCGAGGCCGACAGCCTCAATTGCGCCATTCTCGGCCCCGATGCGAAGGCCGATTCGCCCGAACTCGCCCTTTTCGTTCGTGAAATCGTCAAGGAAATGACCATCAAGGCCGGGCAGAAATGCACCGCGATTCGCCGCGCCCTGGTGCCCGCCCCCCTGCTTGAGACCGTCGCCGCCGCACTGAAGGCCAGCCTGGAAGCCACGGTTGTCGGCAATCCCCGCAACGAGACTGTCCGCATGGGGCCGCTCGTGTCCCGCACGCAGCAGGCCTCCGTGCAGGAGGCCATCGCCCGGCTGCGCCAGGAAACCCGGGTGGTGACCGGCGATGGGACGCTTGCCCCGGTCGATGCTGATCCGGCGACAGGCTGCTTCGTGGCGCCGACCCTTCTGGTCTCCGACGATCCGCTCCAGGCCAGCGCACCGCATGAGGTGGAAGCCTTCGGCCCGGTCTGCACGCTGATGCCGTATCATGGCAGCGAACAGGCGATCCACCTCGCAGGAAAGGGGGGCGGTTCCCTTGCCGCGTCGTTGTTCACCGCCGATCCGGAAGTGGCGCGAACCATCGTGACCGGGATCGGCGCCTGGCACGGGCGCGTGCTTGTCGTCGATGACAGCATCGCCAAGGGCCATACCGGCCACGGAATCGTCATGCCCATGTGTGTCCATGGCGGCCCCGGTCGCGCCGGTGGCGGTGAGGAACTGGGCGGCTTGCGAAGCCTCCGCTTCTATCATCAGCGCCTGGCGGTTCAGGGCCGTGGGGACTGGCTCGAGGCCATCCCCGCGGCGCCGCTGCCTGCCTGATCGCTGGCCCATAGGGGTGCGGGCCTGAACCCTGGCGTTGCCGCACCCCGGTCAGCCAAACAATTTTGTTATCGATGCTATAGTGAAATCATCGTTGAAGTATAGCTTCCCGCTGCTAGGATCGCGTGCAGGCAGGCGTGTTGACAACATCAGACTGACAGGGGGCATTAACTTTCGGTGCAAGCGGTTCCGTTCGCGGTCCGTCCTTTCGCTTTGGTAACCCGGCCTTCACGGCTCTGGCAGCGGTCCATGGACCCACGTCCGATGTCAGTGAAGATCCCGGAACGAACCGGAACGGAAATGGTGGTCCTCATGCACGCCAGCAACGGAATCACGCATCGCGGGAAACATGCAGCGGAGCCTTAGAACGCCGGGCGACCCCGGTGCTGCGCTTCCTCCCTCGATCACCCTTCCCCTCCCATCACGCTTCCCCTCGCAAGGAGACCAGACCCATGGCTACCCAAGAGAAATCCGCAATCCCCAATTATTCGCGCAATGCGAATGCCACGATCAACCAGGCGGTCGTCGATCTTGCCGACGACAAGTTTCTGGTCGATCCCTACATGAATTTCTGCAAGTCGGAAGGGATCCCCATTGTCGAGGATTTCGGGATCGACATGAAGACCGTCGAGACCAAGCCCTGGGCCCGGATGGGGGTCAATGGCGCCTTTGCCCATCTTATCGGGCGCGGCGATTTTCTCGCCATGTATGTCATCGACATTCCCGGCGGCGGCAAGACCAACCCACAGCGCCATGTCTTCGAGGAAGTGTTCTATGTCGTCGACGGGCATGGATCGACCACGGTCGAGACCTATGACGGCAAGACCCACAGCTTCGAGTGGGGCCCGAAGAGCCTGTTCTCGCTGCCTCTCAACTGCCGTTACCAGCATTTCAACGGTTCCGGCGGCGAGCGCGCCCGGCTGTATTCCTGCAACAACCTTCCGCTTGTGATCAATCTGTATCGCAACGAATCCTTCGTCTTCCAGAACGACGCGAAGTTTCCGGAACGCGAGGCCGATTCCGACTACTTCGCCGGTGATGGCGAACTGATCCCGAAAATGCCGGGCCGGCACATGTGGGAAACCAACTTCGTGCCCGATCTTTCCACTTTCGAGCTTCGCAAGTGGGAAAACCGCGGCGCCGGCGGGTCCAACATCATGTTCTCGCTCGCCGACGGCACGATCCATGCGCATATGTCGGAAATGCCGGTGGGCACCTACAAGAAGGGCCATCGCCACGGCGCCGACTTCCATGTGATGTGCGTGACCGGTCAGGGCTATTCCCTTCTCTGGTACGACATCAAGCAGGATCTCGTGCGGGTCGACTGGGATCATGGCGTCGTCTTCGCGCCGCCGGATGGCATGTTCCATCAGCACTTCAACTGCAGCCCGGAACCGGCGCGCTACCTGGCCATCGCCATGGGCAGCCTCCGCTACCCGACCCTTGCGGAGAAGCGTCAGGTCTGGCTCGGGATGGATGTGAACGTCCAGCAGGGCGGCAACCAGATCGAGTACGAGAACCAGGAAACCGAAATCCACCGGATCTACCTGGAATCCCTGGCGAAGACCGGGGCCGTTTCGAAGATGGGCAAGTTCGTTGACGAAACCATCTACAAGAACGATCCCGTCCTGAGCAAGGCTCTGCCGAAATAAGAATCGTCACCTCATCGACCGGGGGCCTGAATGCGGCCCCCGGTTTTCCATTCCAACCCATCATCGCGTTCAACCTGGGATAAAGGAACCATGGCAAAAAAAGACATCACAAACCTTCCCGCGGCACTCGAGTGGCTCAAGTCCGAGGGGCTCCTGATCGAGACCGACAAGGAAGTCAATCCCGATCTCGAGATCACCGGCCTGCAGAAGATCTTCGACGGCGGCCCCTGCATGCTCTTCAACAACGTGAAGGGCAAGCCGCATGCCCGCGCCATCACCAATCTGTTCGGTGACATCAGGATCATCGAGAAGATGTTCGACTGGAAGGACTCCGAAGACCGGGTCAAGAAGGTCGCGCATGCCATCGACAACCCCCTGAAGCCTGTCGAGATTTCTCAGGATGAGGCCCCCTGCCAGGAGCACGTCATCACCGAGAACATCGATCCCAACGCCTGGCTGACGGCGATCCGTCATACCGAGTTGGAATCCGAACTGACCATCGGTTCGGGCATTTCCTGCGTGATTGGCGACTACTTCAACGGCGGCAGCCACATCGGCTACAACCGCATGAACTTCCGCTGGGGAAATGTCGGCACCTTCCAGATCTCGCCCGGTTCCCACATGTGGCAGATCATGACCGAGCACTATCATGACGACAAGCCGATCCCGCTGACCATGTGCTTCGGCGTGCCGCCGGCATGTACCTATGCCGCCGGCGGTGGTTTCGACTATGCCGTCCTGCCCAAGGGCTGCGACGAAGTCGGTCTTGCCGGTGCCATCCAGGGAGAGCCGGTGCGTATCGTCAAGTGCCGCACCATCGACGCCTACACCCTGGCCGATGCCGAATACGTGCTGGAAGGCTACCTTCATCCTCGCGACAAGCGTTACGAGACGAAGGAATCCGAAGACGCGGATCTTCAGGGCAAGTTCTTCTTCCATCCCGAATGGGCTGGCTACATGGGCAAGGCCTACAAGGCGCCGACCTTCCATGTTACCGCCATCACCATGCGCAAGCCGGAAAAGAAGCCGATCATCTTCCCGCTGGGCGTGCACACCGCCGACGATG
>JBJHAU010000064.1:0-10583 GCA_050480665.1 Alphaproteobacteria bacterium
TCCGTGGTGAAAGACATGTCAGAAATCGAGATCGGCATAATGCCGTGGCGGCGGCAGGCCGGGCAGATGATCGGCCAGCAGGGGCCTGAAGGCGGGGCGCGACTTGATCCGGACATACCACGCCCGCGCCCCTTCCGCCTGATCCCAGGGTACATCGCCAATGTAATCGAGGGTGGAAAGGTGGGCAGCGGCGGCAATGTCGGCAAGGGAAAAATGCTCCCCCGCCAGCCAGTTCCGGCGCTCTGTCAGATAGGCGATATAGGCGAGATGCATGGGAAGATTGGCATGGCCGGCACGGATCGCCTCGGAATCGGGGGCGCCGAGACCAAGGAATCTCTTGTAGATCTTCTGCCCGTAAAGATGGCGGGTCACCTCGCGATGAAACTTCAGATCGAACCAGGCGACCAGACGACGGATTTCGGCCCTTGCCGCAGCGTCGCCGGGAATCAGCGGCGGTGTGGGATGGCGCTCCTCGAGATATTCCACGATGGCGCCGGAATCGGCGAGGACCGTCCCGTCATCCTCGACCAGAACAGGCACCTCGCCCGCCGGATTCAGGCGCAGGAATTCATCGCGGCGATCCCAGACCTTCTCGGCCCTCGGCTCGAAGGACAGACCCTTTTCCTGAAGGACAAGGCGCACCTTGCGACAGAAGGGCGACAACAGAAGATGATGCAGGACAGGCATGATCCGGACTGTAAGCCCCAAGGGGGGGGAATCAAGGGAAAAGCCGTGGAAGAGCCGCAGGCGTCCCTCAGGCCGTCTGGCGCAGGCGGCGCCTTCGTTCCCACCATCCGATCGGCAGCCCCGCCAGAACGATGCCCACCCCGGCAAGCGAGGCCAGCCCCGCATAGCTGGAACGGGCATAGCCGAAACCGGAATGCAGCATGTACAGGCACACCAGCACGAACAGGATCGGTGTCAGGGGATAGAGCGGCACCCGGAACGGCCGCGCGGCACCGGGTTCCCGATGACGCAGGACAAACAGGGACAGCCCCGTCAACAGCATGAAGAACCAGAAGACCGGGGTCAGATAGGCGACCATCGCTTCCACCCCGCTGCGCGTGACGGCACCGAGCGTGACAAGGCCAAGGGTGATCGCCCCCTGCACCAGAAGGGCGTTGACCGGAGCCTGGGCACGGGGATTCCAGCGGCCGAGCGCGGCCAGCGGGGCACAGTTCAGGCCCAGGGCATAGTTGGTCCGCGCGCCGGTGAAGATCGTCGCGTTGGCGGTAGACAGGGCGGCGACAAGCACCGTGACGGTCAGGATCAGCCCGCCGAGGGTTCCGAACTCCCGCTCCATCAGGGCGGCACCGATGGTGGTACCCCCCTCGCGCATCCCTTCAAGGCCCAGAACCCGAAGATAGGCAAGGTTGACCAGCACATAGAGCGCGGTGATGGCCAGGATGCTGATCACCAGGACCTGGGCCATGCCACGGCCCGGCGAGCGGACCTCCGCCGAAAGATAGGCGGCCTCGTTCCAGCCGCCATAGGTCAGCAGGATGAAGATCATCGCCGTGCCGGCAAGGGTCGTGACCAGAGCGCCGGAAAGGGCCGGGGCCGGGGCGGTGCTGTTGTCGACGGAAGCGCCCAGACCGACGGCAATCGCCACCAGAAGGATCGTGACGACGGTGATCGCCAGAACATTCTGCACCCATTTTCCCTGAAAGGTGCCAAGCACATTCGCCGCCGTCAGCGCCGTGACGGCGAGGCCCGCATACAGGGCCGAGCTGTAGGGGCCAAGGCTGTAAAGACGGGTGGCGTAGTCGCCAAGAATGAAGGCGACCAGGGCAATGGCCCCGGTCTGGATCACCGTCATCCGGGCCCAGGCGAAGAGGAACCCGGTTTCCGGGCCGAAGGCCCGGCTGACGAAATGATATTCTCCCCCGGCATGGGGATTGGCCCCGGCCAGTTCGGCGTAGCACAGCGCCCCGATCAGCGAGATCACGCCGCCGGCAACCCACAGCAGGATCACATGATCGGACGATCCGGCATTCATCGCCACCAGCCCGGGGAAGGTGAAGATTCCGATGCCGACCACGACCCCGAACACCATCGCCACCGCATCGAAGCGCGACAGGGTCTGGCGGGGCGACGAGGTTTCATCTTCACCGGTTCGGGCGGAAGGCGGCGCACTGCCTCCTGCGTCTGCTGCATGCATGGTCTTCTGCCTCTCCCTGATCTCCCTGAAGGGACCCTGTCGTGGCGCGGCGGGTTCAGCGGGTTTCGACGCGCCTTGCCTTCCACGGATGCCCGATCTCCGGCACGCCGCCGGAAACCCGCACCCTTCCTTCGATCCGATCATCCCTGACGATGCCCTCGAAGGCATGATACACGATATGGTGCCCCAGCGGCCCGGCGGCGGCAAAACGGATTCTGTCGCCGACAAGGATCGCCTCGTGCAGGGGCATGGTGGTGCCTTCCACCTCAAGCCGACCCTCGATATCCTGGAAATGCTGTCCGATCCGGAGCCGATAGCGTCGGTTGCCCCCGAAGGGTCCGGGCGGAAGTTCCCAGCTCCAGATGCCCGCAACCCTGGCCGGAACCACCCAGGAATAGAGAACGCTCTGATGACCCCGCTCGGTCGGGCGGTAAAGCCGGATCTCGTCGGGACGCCATTCGCCCAGATGATAGTCATGGGAAACGATCCGGGTTCCGGGCTTCAGCGCAAGCAGCCTTTCGCGCAGGGCCAGCACCACCTCGGGCAGAAGATACATGGTGATGATCGTGGCCGGCGAGAGATCCTCGTCGAACAGGTCGCGGCGGTAGAACCGCGCCAGATGCGAGAGCCCCTCGCGGGCGGCCCGATCCCGGGACAACGCCACCAGCCCGGGATTGAGTTCCACCCCGTGGCCCGCGATTCCGAAACGGGAGGCTGCGGCCAGCACGATACGGCCATCGCCGGAACCGAGATCGATCAGATAATCGCCAGGCCCGGGGGCGGCGAGATCGAGCATCAGGGCGACCACCTCCCTGTCGGTGGGCACGAAAGGCACATCCAGTTCGAAGGAATCCTGCGCGACCCCGGGGGGCAGGGACCCGGCCGCCGCAACGCCCGAAAGCGGCCCGGTCGCGAACAGCCCGGCCGCAAGCAGGATCGCCCCGATCAGCCCCGCAGGTCGGGAAACAGGAAGCATTCGAGCCCTCTCGGCGAATCCCCGGCCGCAACGCCGGTGCCGGCGACCATAGGCCCGCCCCGACCGATCCGCAAGGCCGCCCCCGTTTTGGCGAGGGAAGGAAAGCCCCGGCAGCTGGCCCCGAAGGCGGTCGTGCGGATCAGGGCGGTCGGCTCCGGGATCAGGCCCTGGCGGGCTCCGGGATCAGGCCCTGGCGGCGGCATCCTCGTCGGACAAGGGATGTTCGAGGATGGACACCATCTCGGTCGGCACAACCTGCCAGAAGCGCGGCAGTTCCCGCCGCCAGTCGTTCAGCAGGCGTTCGGCGAATCGGGACTGGGTTTCGCGCACATGACGACGAACCAGATCCTTCAGCCGGTTTTCCCAATAGGCCGAAGCCACCCGTTGCCAGATGAGGGTTTCGGGATTGACCTGCCGGTTGAACGTGCCGTCTGAATCATAGACGAAGGCGATCCCGCCGGTCATGCCGGCCCCGAAATTGTCGCCGACCGGGCCGAGAATCACGGCGATTCCGCCGGTCATGTACTCGCATCCGTTGGAACCGCAGCCCTCGATCACCGCCTCGGCCCCGGAATTGCGCACGCAGAATCGCTCCCCCGCCTGTCCGGCGGCGAACAGGCTGCCTGAGGTCGCGCCGTAAAGCACGGTATTGCCAATGATGGTGTTGGCATTGGAGGCCAGCGGCGAGGAGGCCAGGGGGCGCACCACGATGGTGCCGCCGGACAGCCCCTTCCCGGCATAATCGTTGGCATCGCCGAAGACCTCGAGCTTCAGGCCCTGCACCGCGAAGGCGCCGAGCGACTGCCCGGCGGTGCCCCGCAGGCGAACCGTGACATGGTTGGGCTCCAGCCCCTTCATGCCGAAACGCCGGGTGATCGCAGAAGACAGCTTGGCGCCGATCGCCCGCTGGGTGTTGCGCACATTATAGGCGAGCTGCATGCGCTCGCCCCCGGCCAGCGCCGGTTGCGCATCGCGGATCATCTCGGCATCGAGGGTTTCCGGCACCTCGTTGCGCGCCTCGGATTCGCAATAGCGGGGATAGCCGCCGGAATCCGCCTGCACCAGAAGCGGATTCAGATCGAGATCGTCGAGATGGTCGGCTCCGCGGCTGACCTGGGTCAGAAGATCGGTGCGGCCGATCACCTCTTCCAGGGAATGCGCGCCCAGCGAGGCCAGAATCTCGCGCACCTCCTCGGCGATGAAGCTCATCAGGTTCACCACCTTTTCCGGGGTTCCGACGAACTTGTCGCGCAGTTTCGGCGCCTGGGTGCAGACCCCCACCGGGCAGGTGTTCGACTGGCACTGGCGCACCATGATACAGCCCATGGCCACAAGGCTGATGGTGCCGATCCCGAACTCTTCGGCCCCCAGCATGGCGGCGATCACCACGTCGCGCCCGGTCTTGAGGCCGCCATCGGTACGCAGCTTCACCCGGTGGCGCAGCTGGTTCAGGGTCAGAACCTGATTCACTTCCGAAAGGCCCATTTCCCAGGGGAGGCCGGCAAACTTGATCGAGCTCTGCGGGCTGGCGCCGGTGCCGCCCGAATGACCGGAGACGAGGATCACATCGGCCTTGGCCTTGGCCACCCCGGCGGCGATGGTGCCGATCCCCGTCTGGGCCACCAGCTTCACGCAGACCTTGGCGTCGGGGTTGATCTGCTTCAGATCGTAGATCAGCTGGGCCAGATCCTCGATCGAATAGATGTCGTGATGCGGCGGCGGAGAGATCAGGGTGATCCCGGGCGTCGAATGGCGCAGACGGGCGATCATCTCCGTCACCTTGATGCCGGGAAGCTGGCCGCCTTCGCCGGGCTTGGCGCCCTGGGCGATCTTGATCTCCAGCTCGCGGCAGTTGTTCAGATACTCGGCGGTCACCCCGAAACGGCCCGAGGCCACCTGCTTGATCGCCGAGGAGGCATTGTCGCCATTGGCCCTTGGCCGCGAACGGGCGGGATCCTCGCCGCCTTCACCCGAATCCGACTTGGCGCCGATCCGGTTCATGGCGATCGACAATGTCTCGTGGGCTTCCGGCGAAAGCGCGCCGAGCGAAATCCCCGGAGCCACCAGCCGCTTGCGGATGTTGGTGATCGATTCGACCGATTCCAGCGGCACCGCCTGGCGGCCATCCTTGAAGTCGAGAAGGTCGCGAAGGTTGATGGGATCCCCGGCCCGGCTCATTTCCGAGAAACGCCGGTAGACGGCATAGGAATCGGAGGACACCGCCGACTGAAGGGTGTGGATCAGATCCCCGTGAAGGGCATGGGCCTCGCCGGATTGGCGGAAGGCGTAGAACCCTCCGACCGGAAGCACCACCGAGGGCATGGCATAGGCTTCCCGATGAAGATCGAGCGCCTTGTGCTCGATCCCGGACAGGCCGATGCCGGAAATGCGCGAGGTCATGCCCGGGAAGAACTCGGCAACCAGCGAACGGGACAGGCCGATCGCCTCGAAATTGTATCCGCCGCGATAGCTGGACAGGACCGAGATGCCCATCTTGGACATGACCTTCAGAAGACCGTAATCGATCGAACTCTTGTAGTTGGCGATGCAGTCGGCCAGCGGCAGATCGCCGAACAGGCCGCGCCGGTGGCGATCCTGAATCGTTTCCTCGGCCAGATAGGCATTGACCGTGGTCGCCCCGACACCGATCAGCACCGCCGCATACTGAACGTCGAGACATTCCCCCGAACGGATGTTGAGCGAGGTAAAGGTTCTGAGTTGCTGGCGCACGAGATGGGTATGGACCGCTCCGGCGGCGAGAATCATGGGGATCGCCACATGGGAATCGTCCACGCCGTGATCGCTGAGGATCACATGCATGGCGCCGCCGCGCACCCCGTCTTCGGCTTCGCGCTGGATCCGCTCGATCGCCTCGCGCAGGGCACCCTCGCGCGGCGCGAAGGTGCAGTCCACCTCCACCGCATCGCCGCCCATGTGCCGACGCATGGCCTCGAACTCGGCATTGGTGAGGATCGGGCTTGAGAGCTGCAGAAGCCGCGTCTGGCTTTCGTCCTCGTCCAGAATATTGCCAAGATTGCCGAGCCGGGTGATCAGGCTCATCTGGTGATTTTCCCGCAAGGAATCGATCGGCGGGTTGGTCACCTGGCTGAAGTTCTGGCGGAAGAAATGGTGCAGGCCGCGATAGCGCTTGGACAGCACGGCCAGGGGGGTATCATCGCCCATGGAGCCGATCGGCTCCTTTCCATCGGCCACCATGGGGTGAAGGATCATCTCCTGATCCTCCAGCGTCTGGCCGGCGGCGCGCTGGCGGCGGCGCAGGGTTTCGCGGTCGAACATGGACGCCGCCACCTTGCGCGGTTCAAGCACCTTGTCGAGCTGGACGATGTTCTTCGTCCATTCGGAATAGGGGTTGCGGGCGGCCAGCATGTCCTTGATCTCGCGATCATGGAAGAAACGGCCCTCCTGAAGATCAACGCCGATCATCTCGCCGGGGCCGACCCGCCCCTTCTCGAGAATGTCGGCTTCCTCGAGCGGCACCATCCCGGCTTCCGACCCCACGACGAGGAGGTTGCTGCGGGTCAGGCTGAAACGCAGCGGGCGCAGGCCATTGCGATCCATGCCCGCGATCACCCAGCGGCCATCGGTGGCGGCGATCGCGGCCGGGCCATCCCAGGCTTCCATCACGCAATTGCAGTAGGAATAGAAGTCCTTGTGGGCCTGGGGCATGGTGGTCTTCTTCGCCCAGGAATCGGGAATCAGCATCGACTTGACCATGGGGGCCGGGCGCCCGGCCCGCACCATCAGCTCGAACACGGCATCGAGCGCGGCCGAATCGGAACTGCCCAGCTGAACCACGGGTTTCAGATCGTTGACCCTGTCGCCGAAGATGCTGGCCATCATCCGCGTCTCGTGGCTCTTCATCCAGTTGACATTGCCGCGCAGGGTGTTGATCTCGCCATTATGGGCAAGCATCCGGAACGGCTGGGCAAGGCGCCAGTTGGGAAAGGTGTTGGTCGAATAGCGCTGGTGAATGATCGCGAAGGACGACACGAAGCGCTCGTCGAGCAGGTCCGGGTAGAACTGATCGACCTGTTCGGCCAGCATCAACCCCTTGTAGATGATCGAGCGGCAGGACAGCGAACAGATGTAGAAGTCATTGATATGCTCGTCGAGTACCCGCTTCTCGATCCTGCGGCGGATCAGGTAGAGATCGTTTTCGAAGGTTTCCGACGAGGTTCCCGACGGGCAGGCGATCATGATCTGCTCGATCTCGGGACGGGTGGCGTTGGCCTTCTCGCCGATCACGCTGACATTCACCGGCACCTGCCGCCAGCCGAAGATGGTGTAGCCGAAGCCGAGAATCTCGCTCTCGACGATGGAGCGGCAGATTTCGAGATGACTGAAATCGTTGCGGGGCAGGAACACCATGCCCACGCCAAGGCGGCCCGATTGCAGCTCGTGGCCGGTGCGGGCAATGTGTTCGCGAAAGAAATCCTCGGGAATTTCCAGGTGAATCCCGGCCCCGTCGCCGGTCTTTCCATCGGCATCGACGGCACCGCGATGCCAGACGGCCTTCAGGGCATTGAGACCGGCATCGACCACGGCCCGGCGCGGCTTGCCATCGGTGGCAGCGATCAGGCCGACACCGCAGGCATCATGCTCGAAGGCGGGATCATAGGCGTGGCCTTCGGCAAGACGGGCGGCATTGGCGCGGAAGGCCGCAACGGAATCCGCGCCCGAAGCGGCATCGATCACACCCGGAAACGGTGCGGGAAACGGTGCGCTGCCGTTTTCCGTGCCGCCGTTTTCCGCACGGCCATCCTCGATGCCCCCGTTGTCGTTCATCCTGCCAAATCCCTTGCCGCCGATCATCATGACATTCTTTCCTTCTGCCCCTTGCTTCCGGTCCGGTGCTATTCCGCCGCGGTCGCCGCTGCGGGCTGTTCCGCCCCGACGCGATGTCCGGACTGAAGATACGCGTGAATGGCCGTGGCCGCCTTGCGGCCATCATGGATGGCCCAGACCACCAGCGAGGCCCCGCGAACAATGTCGCCGGCGGCGAACACGCCCGGAATCGCGCTTTCGAGGGTGCGCGGATTGACCTTGACCGTGCCCCAGCGGGTGGTCTTGAGATCAGGCGCTTCGAACAGCACGGGAAGATCCTCGGGCTCGAAGCCCAGCGCCTCGATCACCAGCGACGCCTCGATGGTGAAGCTGGATCCCTCGATGGGTTCCGGCGTCTGGCGGCCGGTGGCATCGGGCACGCCCAGATGGATGCGGTGGAAGCGGGCCCCTGTCACCGTGCTTTTCGCGTCGCCGAGAAAGGCTTCCGGGGCCGCCAGCCAGACGAACTCCACCCCTTCTTCCTCGGCGTGGGCCACTTCGCGCCGTGATCCCGGCATGTTGACGCGGTCGCGGCGGTAGACGCAACGCACCTGGCGCGCCCCCTGGCGCACGGCGGTGCGCACACAGTCCATGGCCGTATCGCCGCCGCCGATCACCACCACGTCGCGGCCCGAGGCATTGAGGGCCCCGTTCGTGAACGCCTCGACAGAATCGCCCAGCCCGACACGGTTGGAGGCCGTCAGATAGGCCATCGCCGGATAGATGCCGTTCAGGCCGCGCCCCGGCATCGCCAGATCCCGCGCCTTGTAGACCCCCGTAGCGATCAGCACCGCATCATGGCGGTCGCGCAGGGTTTCGAGGCTCACATCCTTGCCGATTTCCACATTCAGATGAAAGACGATGCCGCCATCGGCCAGAAGCCTGGCGCGACGCTCGACGATCTCCTTGTCGAGCTTGAAATTGGGGATGCCATAGATCATCAGCCCGCCGACGCGATCATAGCGATCATAGACATGCACGGCATAGCCGCGCTTGCGCAGCTCCTCTGCCGCCGCGAGCCCGCCCGGGCCGGCGCCGATCACACCGACCGACAGGCCCAGTTCATGGCGCGGCTTCGGCGGCTTCACCCAGCCCCGCTCCCAGGCGGTGTCGGTGATGTATTTCTCCACCGCACCGATGGTGACGCTGCCATGGCCGGCCTGCTCGAGCACGCAGCTGCCCTCGCACAGGCGATCCTGGGGACAGATCCTGCCGCAGACTTCCGGCATGTTGTTGGTGGCCGAGGAAATCTCGTAGGCCTCTTCCAGACGGCCTTCGGCGGTCAGCTTCAGCCAGTCGGGAATGTTGTTCGAGACAGGGCAATGCACCTGGCAGAAGGGGATTCCGCATTGCTCGCAGCGCGAGGACTGCTCTTCGGCGGCATCATCGCTGAACTGGCCGTAGATTTCATCGAAATCGGCACGGCGGCGCTCGGCCTCGCGCTTTTCCGGCATCTGGCCATCCACCGAAACGAACTGCTGCAACTTGCGAACCATTCCGTCATGCTCCTGCTTGTCTCGACTTCGCCCGCCTGACTTCGTCTCTCTTCACGCCTGTCTCTTTACGCCTGTCTGAGCGCGCCTCTCTCTGTCGGCCTCTTTCCGCCTGTCGGCCTCTTTCCGCCAAGACCGTCTCTTCGAGCATGTCCCGGTGAGGACGGCTTCCGCCGCAAGGGCATTCCCCGCGTCTCATCATGCCTTTGCATCATGCCGATCCGGGATCACGGCCCGGGGACGCCATTCCGAAAAAGCTGGGCCGAAGACGCTGGGCCGAAGACGAGAGCCCTGGCCCAACCCCGGCACCGAAGTTCCTTCCGGCGCCGTCGCCGCTCCGGTCAGGGCGCCCTTCCCACAGGAGGCCCTTCCCACACGAGAGGGATTCCCCTTCCGAGCTCGCCCCCTCGAACCTGCTCCTGAAGGTCTGGACCCTGCGTGTCCTAAGTCCTGCGAATCGGCCCCGGGGACGGAACCCGTACCCAAGCCCGGGAAGGCCCATGTTCGAGCCGCCCATCGCTGGCATGTGCCCCGGCATCCTCGGCAGGGCAGCCCCCTCGGGACGCATCTGCCGGGATGCATCAGCCGACATGCATCTGCCAGGCCCTTCCGACAGCCCCTGCAGATCCCTGACGTGTCCGCCTATAGCCCAACTCTCTCCCGATGGCGAGAAAAATCACCCATATAGGTATGGAATACTGACTATATTTTTTGCGGGATGTTTCAGGCTCTGCGCAAATTCGGCAAAACCCGCAGTGGGCCCGGGAAGGGAAAAAGTAATATAGTACCAAAACGGTACAAAATAGGGGCTGGGTCACCCCCCCTTTCTCTCCCGCGCGTCCCTCCGCGCAAGCCTCCCTAGGCGCCCCCGGTCGCTTCTGCTATAACCCTGCGCGATCTCTGCCCTTCGCCCCTGCCCCGGGCCGGGATCGGGCAGGATCGATCCCCCGGATACAGGGTTCTGATACAGGGTTCTGACACAGGGTTCTGACACGGGGTTCTGACGAGGGTGCAGAGGATCGGGGAAGCCGGGGTTCGGGATAGAGGGAGTCCCACGTGACGACGTTGCATCTTCTGGTGGTCGCCATCATCCAGGGACTCACCGAAT
>JBJHAU010000065.1:0-10386 GCA_050480665.1 Alphaproteobacteria bacterium
CTTCAGGACATTCACTGGTATGATGGCGCCTGGGGCTATTTTCCCACCTATACCCTGGGGGCGATGGCGGCGGCGCAGCTTCATGGTGCGGCCCGCGCCGCGTGCCCCGATCTGGCCGAACGCCTTGCCCTTGGCGATGTTTCGCCGTTGCTCGCATGGCTGAAGGATCGCGTGCATGGCCTGGGATCGTCCCTGTCCACCCAGGAGATGATGCGCGAGGCCACGGGCCAGCCCTTGACGGCGGAGGCCTTCAAGGCTCACCTTACGGCCCGTTATCTCGAATAGGCTTGGCCCCGGGGGGATGCCAGTCGGTTTCGGCGTTTCGGCAAGACTTTCGGGATCGCAAGACCCATCAGGATCACAAGAATCATCACGACCATCAGGAACAGAGCAGCCGTGCGGTATGTATCGACAAGGGGACAGGCTCCCACCCTGGATTTCGCCGATGCGGTGCTGGCCGGGCTCGCCACCGATGGCGGGCTGTATGTGCCCGAAAGCTGGCCTGTCCTCTCGGCGGAGGAAATCCGCGCCCTGGCCGGGCTGGACTATGCCGAGATCGCCTGTCGGGTAACCCGCCCCTTCGTGGGCGAGGCCATCGATGATGCCGCCTATCGCGCGATCGTCGAACGGGCCTGCCGGGCCTTCCATCACGATGCGGTCGCACCGCTTCGCCAGCTTGCCCCCGATCTCTGGCTTCTCGAGCTGTTCCACGGGCCGACCCTAGCCTTCAAGGACTACGCGATGCAGCTTCTGGGGGGGCTGTTCAACCATCTTCTCCGGCAGCGTGGCCGACGGGTGACGATTGTCGGCGCCACCTCCGGCGATACCGGTTCGGCGGCGATCGAGGCTTGCCGCGGCTCCGAGGCGGTGGATATCTTCATCCTCTATCCCGAAGGCCGGGTCTCCGAAGTGCAGCGGCGCCAGATGACCACGGTGCCCGATGCCAATGTGCATGCCCTGGCCATTGGCGGAACCTTCGATGACTGCCAGGCCATGCTGAAGGCCATGTTCGCCGATGTGGCCTTTCGCGAGGCCACGTCTCTTTCGGGGGTGAATTCGATCAACTGGGGACGGATTCTCGGCCAGATCGTCTATTATTTTGCGGCCGGTGCGGCCCTTGGCGCGCCCGATCGGCCATTGCGTTTCGCCGTGCCCACCGGCAATTTCGGCAACATCTTCGCCGGCTATGTGGCCCGCCAGATGGGGCTTCCGGTCGACCGCCTGATCCTTGCCACCAATGCCAACGACATCCTGTCGCGCTTCCTTGCCACCGCGATCATGCAGCGCGGCACCGTGCATCCGAGCCTTTCGCCATCCATGGATATCCAGGTTGCCTCGAATTTCGAACGTTTCCTGTTTGCCCTGACAGGGGGCGACGGCGCCACCACCGCCCGGCTGATGGCCGGGTTCCAGGAGACAGGCCGTCTCGAACTCGACGACAGGGCCATGGCGGAAACCCGCGCCGTGTTCGAAGGTGCAAGGCTTGACGACGCCGAGACCCTTCGCGAAATCACTTACAGCCATCGGCACACCGGCGAACTGCTCGATCCGCATTCGGCGATCGGTGTTGGCGCAGCACGGGCCCATCCCGCGCGCGGGGTGGCGACTGTTGCCCTCGCCACCGCCCATCCCGCCAAGTTTCCCGATGCGGTACGGCAGGCGACCGGCATCGTGCCGCCCTTGCCATCGGCCATGGCCGATCTTTACAGCAAGAAAGAACGGATGACCCCGCTTCCCAACGATGTGGAGGTGGTGAAGGCGCATATCCGGGCCGCTCTCAAGGAAAGGGGGGCGGCATGAGCGAGCATGTCACCCGGCTTCCCAACGGGATGATGGTCGCCAGCGACCGCATGGAATCGGTCGAGAGTGTCTCCCTCGGGGTCTGGGTCGGGATTGGCGCCCGTCACGAGACGGCGGCGGAAAACGGCCTGTCCCACCTGATCGAGCACATGGCCTTCAAGGGCACCGACCGGCGCAGCGCCGCCGATATCGCCAATGCCATCGAATCTGTCGGGGGCCATATCAACGCCTATACCAGCCGCGAAACCACCGCCTTCTACGTTCGGGTTCTGGCCGAGGATGTGCCGCTGGCTGTCGATATCCTTGCCGATATCCTTCAGCACTCGCGCTTCGACGAAAGGGAACTGGAACGGGAACGCGATGTCGTCCTGCAGGAGATTGGCCAGTGCCTCGATACGCCCGATGATGTGGTGTTCGAAGACTTCCAGGACATCGCCTTTCCCGACCAGCCCCTTGGTCGTTCCATTCTGGGCACGGCCGAAAGGGTGCGAGGCTTTGCACCGGAATCCCTGCGTGCCTACATGCGCAAGCATTACCGGGCCCCCGGCATGGTGCTGGCGGCGGCCGGAAGGATCGATCACGATCAGCTGGTGCGTCTTGCGGCCGAAGCGTTTTCCGGGCTGGCCGGGGATCGGGCGGATCCGCCCATGCCAGCGCAGTATGCCGGTGGATCGCGTCTGGTGGAACGGGATCTGGAACAGCTTCATGTCGTTTTCGGTCATGAAGCGGTCGGTGTCCATGATCCGGATTTCTACGCGGCGACACTGCTGACGGCGGTGCTGGGCGGTGGCATGTCGTCGCGGCTGTTTCAGGAATTGCGCGAAAAGCGGGGTCTTGCCTATTCGGTCTACGCCTTCCATTCGGCCTTTGCCGATGATGGCCTGTTCGGGGTCTATGCGGGGACCGACCCGTCGCGGATCGGCGAACTGCTGCCCGTGATGCGCGACGAACTGGCGCAGATCGCCCATACGCTGACCGAGGAGGAACTCTCCCGCGCCCGTGCCCAGCTCAAGGCAGGGACGCTGATGGGTATGGAAAGCACCCGTGTCCGGGCGGAACGCCTGGCCCAGAACCTTCAGGTGTTCGGGCGGGTGATTCCCATCGGCGAAACGATCGCACGGATCGATGCGGCCGATCGCAGCGCCCTGTCGCGGGTGGCCGAGCGGCTGTTCTCCGGTCCTTCGACATGCACGGCCATCGGCCCGGTCAAGGCTCTTCGGCCGTTGCTCGGCGCGAACGGCCTGGCGGCGGCCGAATAGGGGGAGGCTGGAAGGTGCTGCCCCTGTTCCGTCTTCTTTCACGCATGCCGCGCGAGGAACGATGGGATGGGCAGTTCGTCTATCTTCGCCCCCCCTCTGACGAGGACTGGGCCGAATGGGCCGAGCTGCGTGCCGCCTCGCGCGCCTTCCTGGTTCCCTGGGAACCCTCATGGTCTGCGGATTGCCTGGCCCGGTCCAGCTATCGTCGGCGTCTCAGCCATTACGGTACGGAATGGCACAACGGTACGGGCTATGCCTTTTTCATTTTCGACCGGGAAGATGACAGGCTGTGCGGGGGAATCACCCTGTCCAACGTTCGCCGGGGCGTGGCCCAGACCGGAACGCTGGGCTACTGGATCGGGGCGCCCTTCGCCCGGCGGGGGCTCATGACAGATGCGCTCTACGCCATCATGCGCTTCAGCTTCGACGGGCTGAATCTGCACAGGCTGGAAGCCGCCTGCCTGCCGCGCAACACGGCCAGCCGGGGCGTTCTCCAGAAGACCGGTTTCCGGGAAGAGGGCTATGCCCCGAAGTTTCTCTGCATCAACGGCCTTTGGGAGGATCACCTTCTGTTCGGCCTGCTCGACGAGGAAGCCCTACATCGCCGAGGTTCCGGCGTCCGCCGCGACGGGTAACCCTCTCAGGCGTGTCCGGCATCCCTGGACAGGGCCACGGCGTCGATCCCAAGTCGGGCCAGCGCTTCGGTTCGCCGGGCGCGGGGGGGCGTGGAAAACATCAGTGCCGGGTCGGCGGGCGCATGCAGCCATCCATTGGCGAGGATTTCCGCATCCAGCTGTCCCGGGCCCCAGCCGGCATAGCCAAGGGCAAGCAGGCTCTGGCTCGGCCCTGTGCCCTGGGCCATGTCCTGAAGGATTTCCAGGGTTGCCGTCAGGCCGATCCTTCCCTCGCCGATCAGCAGGGTGGCCTCGCGAACATAATCCGTGGAGTGAAGGACAAAGCCGCGCCCCGGTTCCACGGGCCCGCCCAGCATCACGCGAATCTCCTGTTCCGGCGAGGGAGTCTTGATCCCCAGCTGGCTCAGAAGATCGGGAAAGTTCAGGCTGTCGATCTCGCGATTGACGATCAGTCCCATCGCGCCATCCTCGCCATGGCTGCAGAGATAGATCACGGAATCGGAAAAACGCGAATCCTCCATTCCGGGCATGGCGATCAGCATCTGACCGGTCAGGAAAGTATCGTCGCCAAAGGGCGGGTTCGTCATCGTCGTGATCTCCCGTGTTGCCGTTTCCGGGACCGCTGGAATCTTCCGCAATCCGGCAGGAATCGTGCGGGATTGCACCAGCCTGTCTTTTGAAAATGGGCCGTTCCCGGCCCGGAAACAAGGGGGGCTTGTGCCGCAGCCTTCGGCCATAGGGGCCAGGCCCTTCTTCCCCGATGACGGAAAAGTGATTCGCAGTGTCTCGCCAATCTGCCTCCATTCCTGATACAAGAGGGCCATCGCGCAGGCGGGCCATGCTCCGGCGCGTCATCCGGACAGGAGCCTTGCCCTTGCCGAAGCATGGGAACGCCATGGTCGAAGGATCACGAGAATTGTGCCGGGATCTGGCCCTCCGGGGGGCAGGGCTTCTCTCTGCACTCCTTCTCTCTGCGATCCTTGCCGTGTCGGCTCTTGCCCTCTCGGGAAAGGCAACACTTGAAGCGGCCCCGTTGCCGCAGGCCGAAGGCGATCTGACCTCCATGGCCTCGGCCTGGGTCCGGAACGATCATGCCGCTGTTCGGCTGATCGCCGCCGAGGATCGCCTTGATCCCGAAGGCCGGGCCCGTCTCGGTCTCGAGTTCCGCCTTGCGCCCGGCTGGAAGACCTATTGGCGTTCGCCCGGCGATGCCGGCCTGCCGCCGGAGATCGACTGGACCGGATCGGAGAATCTGACCCATACCGCCTTCCGCTGGCCGTTGCCCGAGCGCCATGTCCTGTTCGGGCTGACGACCTTCGTGTATGGCGATACGGTGATCCTTCCGATCGAGGCGAAGGCCGGTGATCCGTCGCGCCCGCTGGATCTGCGCGGGCGGCTGACCTACCTGGTGTGTGAAACCGTCTGCATCCCCTACGAAGCCGATCTGGCGCTGGTTCTGCCCGCATCCGATCGCGGGCAACCGGGGCTGACACCCCACGCCGCCGCTCTCGCCGCCTTCGAGGCCCGGGTTCCCCGTGTGATCGATGCAGAATCCGGCCTGCCCCCGTCTTCCGCCGGGCTTTCCGTCGGCAGTGCCCGGCTGGTGACAGGGGAGGGGGGGCACAGCCTGGAACTGGCGATAGCGTCGGAGTTTCCCCTTTCAGCCCCCGATGCCCTTGTGGAAGGCCCGCCCGGCCTGATCTTCGAGCGTCCCGAACTGGTCGCCGGGGTCGATCCCGGAACCGGGATTCTGCGGTTTCCGGTCACCGGAACAGGCGTGCGTTCGAGCCTTCCGCCCGCGCTGGCGCTGACCGTGACCCTGCATGATGGCGATGTCGCGACCGAACAGACGGTTGTCGCCCCGGTGGTTGGCGGTGGCGGATCCGGCCTCGGCCTTGTCTGGATTCTGGCCCTTGCCGTGCTTGGCGGGCTGATCCTGAACCTGATGCCCTGTGTTCTGCCCGTGCTGTCGATCAAGCTTGTTGCACTGGTCGGCCATGGCGGCGGCGATCATGGCGCGATTCGCTTCAGCTTCCTGATGACGGCGGCGGGGATCCTGTTTTCCTTCATGGTTCTGGCCTTCGGGGTGATGGCGGTGAAGGCCGCCGGGATGGCGGTGGGCTGGGGACTTCAGTTTCAGGAACCCTTGTTCCTTGCCTTCATGGCGGCCATCATCACCCTGTTCGCCGCCAACATGTTCGGCTGGCTGTCGATCCCGCTGCCGGGCTTCGCCCGGGGTCTTGGCGCGGGCGGGGACGGTGGCAGCAGCCCGGCGGGATCCTTTGCCACCGGAGCCTTCGCCACCCTGCTGGCGACGCCCTGCTCGGCTCCCTTTCTGGGCACGGCCGTCGGTTTTGCCCTGACCCGGGGCGCCGGCGAGATCGCCGCCGTCTTTGCCGCCCTTGGTCTTGGGCTGGCCCTGCCCTACCTTCTGGTGGCCGCCTGGCCGGGGCTGGCAAGCCACCTTCCGCGTCCGGGCCGCTGGATGCTCTGGTTGCGGCGCGTTCTTGGCCTTGCCCTGCTTGTCACGGCGGCCTGGCTGCTGTCCATCCTTCTGGTGCTGATCGGCCCTGTCGGCGCGGGAATCGTGGCCTCGCTCCTCGTTGCCGGTTTTCTCGTTCTGGGTCTGGGCAGTCTGCGGGCCGAAGGGGGCTGGCTTTCCCGCGCCGGGCTGGTGGCCGTGCTTCTTGCGATGGCCATCCCCGCCTCGCCCTGGCCGATCTTCAGCGATTCCCTGGCGGCCCGGGGGGCTTCCGGAGAGGCGGCAGTGGCCTGGGAACGCTTCGACAGGGTGGCCCTGTTCAATCATCTGGCGGAAGGACGGGTGGTTCTGGTGGATGTGACCGCCGACTGGTGCCTCACCTGCCAGGTCAACAAGGCGATGGTTCTGGAACGCGGAGCGGTCGCCCGGGTGCTTTCCGAAGAGGGGGTGGTCCCCATGCAGGCGGACTGGACGCGGCCGGATCCGGCCATCGGCCGTTATCTGTCCGGATTCGGGCGCTTCGGCATTCCCTTCAATGTGGTTTATGGGCCAGGAGCTCCTTCGGGGATACCCCTGCCGGAACTTCTGTCCGAACGAACAGTGCTGGAGGCGCTCGAACGGGCCGCAGGGACGCGGCTGGCAGGGGCGGAATACCCCCACTAACCCTCTGGTAGAATTCTTTCCCGCAATTTCTCACAATAGGGGAGGCTTGAGGCACGGCGCGGCCCGGGGGCCGGGCGCCCGGGGGTATCCCTTCTGCGTTCCTTCCTGCGGCCCGACCCTTCCGCCACAAGGCCCCTTGAACCGCAACCCTCAAATTCAGGAGCAGGCCATGACGATCAAGAAGGGGGATCCCATCCCCAATGTGACACTGCAACGCAAGACCGCCGACGGGATCGAGACCGTGGAAACCGGAAGCTTCTTCAAGGGGCGCAAGGTGGTGATCTTTGCCGTTCCAGGCGCTTTCACGCCAACCTGTTCCAACAAGCATCTTCCGGGCTTTGTGGAAAAGGCCGATGCAATCCGGGCCAAGGGTGTCGATGAAATCGCCTGCGTGTCGGTGAATGATGCCTTCGTGATGGGCGCCTGGGGCGAGACTCAGAAGGCGGGCGGCAAGGTCACCATGCTGGCCGATGGTTCGGCGGCCCTGGCCAGGGCCCTGGGGCTTTCCCTCGATCTTGAGGAAAAGGGATTCGGCACCCGTTCCCAGCGCTATGCCATGGTGATCGACGATGGCAAGGTTGCCCATCTTGCCGTCGAGGAAGGTGGCGGGCTCAGCGTATCCAGCGCCGAATCGATCCTCGAAGCGCTCTGATCCGCGCCATCGCGCCCGGCGGCCACCGCCGCCGGGCGGGTTCAGGTTTCCGGAGAGCGGGCCTCTTCCCGGGCCGGTATGGCGGCGCGGGCCAGGCTGTCGGCCCGTTCGTTGTCGGGATGGCCGGCATGGCCCCGAACCCAGCACCATTCGATGCTGTGGGGGGCTGCGGCCGCCTCGAGCGCCTGCCACAGATCGGCGTTCTTGACCGGCTTGCGCGCGGCGGTTTTCCATCCGTTGCGCTTCCAGCTTCTGATCCAGAGCGTGATTCCATCCTGAAGATAGCGGGAATCCGTGTGCAGTCGCACGGTCACCGGCCGTTTCAGCGCCTCCAGGGCGCGAATCGCCGCCATCAGTTCCATGCGATTGTTGGTGGTATCCTGCGCCCCTCCGGACAGGGTGCGTTCCTCCCCGTTCCAGCGCAGGATGGCGCCCCAGCCGCCGGGGCCGGGATTGCCCGAACAGGCCCCGTCCGTGAAGATCTCCACCACCTTCGATCCCGAATCCGGCCCTGCAGGCGACCCGTCCCGCCCGTTCCCTGAAGACGATGAAGGGCTCATGGGTCGAGCCCGTAGGCCGACGGGGCGGCCACCTCGGCGTGGAACCTGAGCCTTGCCATGTATTCGCGAGGATCCTTGCGGGCCACCATGGCCCCTTCGGGCTGGTTGAACCAGTCGTAGAGGCGGGTGAGCAGGAAGCGCATGGCCGCGCCGCGGGCCAGCCAGGGCAGGGCGCGGAGCTCTTCGGCATCAAGGGGCCGACGCTTCTGATAGCCGGAGAGAAGATTTCTGGCCTTGGTGACATTGAAGCTGTTGTCTGCCTCGAAACACCAGGCGTTCAGGCAGATGGCCAGCTCATAGGCATAGAAATCGGTACAGGCGAAGTAGAAGTCGATGATTCCCGAAAGGGTCTCGCCGATGAAGAAGACGTTGTCGGGAAACAGGTCGGCATGGATGATGCCCCGGGGCAGGGCCTTCGGATACCCGGCTTCGAGTCTGTCGAGTTCCCGGGCGATCTCGTCTTGCAGGCCGGTCTCGAAACGGTCGGTATCGGCGCCGATCTGCTCGAAAAGGGTGCGCCACTGGGCAAGGCCAAGTCCGTTGGGACGGCCCTGCCCGAACCCTTCCCCGGCGCGGTGCAGATCGGCCACGGCGCGGCCCAGCGCGGCCGTGTGATAGGGCTGGATCCGCCGCGGGCCCATCCCGGTGAGAAAGCTGACGATGGCCGCAGGCCGTCCGGCGAGCTGCCTGAGGGCCTCGCCATCGGCGCCGTGAATCGGTGTCGGGCAGGGAAAGCCTGCCCCTGCCAGATGATCCATCAGGGCAAGAAAGAAGGGAAGATCGGCGGGATTCACCCGCCGCTCATACAGGGTAAGGATATGCGTGCCCCGTTCGGTCTGGAGCAGGAAGTTGGAGTTCTCCACCCCTTCGGCGATACCCTTGCAGGACAGAAGACGACCCAGGTCGTAGTCCTGAAGAAACGCTTCAAGCTCGTCGTCGCCGACTTCGGTATAGACCGCCATGCTGCCGCCCCGAAGCCCTAGACGGCCAGTTCGCGAGGCAGGGCGAAGGTCACCTCTTCGTGGGCAACGGTGACCGTTTCGACGGTCAGCCGATGCTCCTGCCGCAGCCGGTCCAGCAGCGCCGTGACAAGGCTTTCCGGGGCAGAAGCCCCGGCGGTCACTCCCAGTGAGGCGACACCGTCCAGCATCTCGGGGGTCAGGGAATCGACGGAATCGATGAGCCGGGCGCGGGGGCAGCCGCTGGCCAGGGCAACCTCCACCAGGCGGTTGGAATTGGAGGAGTTGGAGGAACCGACGACAAGAACAAGGTCGACACGCCCGGCGATGGCCTTGACCGCATCCTGCCGGTTGCTTGTGGCATAGCAGATATCGGCGCGTGACGGCCCAAGAATGGCGGGGAATCGCCGTTCCAGAACGGCGATGATGGCGCGGGTATCGTCCACGGAAAGGGTGGTCTGGGTCAGGTAGGCCAGGGCCTTCGGATCCTGAACCTGGATCTGTTCGGCATCGGCAACGGTTTCGATCACGCTCATCGCGCCGTCGCCGACCTGTCCCAGCGTTCCCTCGACCTCGGGATGGCCCCGATGGCCGATGAACAGGACATGCCGGCCGGCGGCTTCGTGATGCCGGGCCTCGGCATGCACCTTGTGCACCAGCGGGCAGGTGGCATCGATTCTGGGCAGGCCGCGCCGTGCCGCCTCATCGGTGACCTTTCGTGACACCCCATGGGCGGAGAACACGGTGAGGGCTCCGTCAGGAACCTCCTTGAGCGAGTCGACGAACACCGCGCCGCGCGCCTTGAGAGATTCCACCACATGGCGGTTATGAACGATTTCATGGCGCACATAGACGGGGCCTTCGGCCCGATCAAGGGCGCGTTCGACGATCTCGATGGCGCGTTCGACACCCGCACAGAACCCGCGCGGGGCCGCCAGCAGAACATGCAGCGCCCGGCGGTCCCGGTCGGCTGCGGGATCGGCAGCGGAATCTGCGGCGGGTTCGGCGGAAGAATGGAGGATGTCCGGCATCGTCAAGACCGTGGATGGGCTCGGCAAGACCCTGTATTCGCGGGCCGGGACGGGCTAGTATCGCGTGTCAACTGGATAGACCATAGATGGGGGCCGAGGCAACAGAAAGGAACCCCTTCCTTTCCGGTATTCCCATGGCCTCTGGCGTCCGCGCTGCCTCTGGCCTCCGTATTGTCTTCGGCCTTTCCGGTTTCCCATCAATTCCGAAACGACAGGTGTTCATGGTCATGCGGATCTCAAGGCTGCCGCTTCTTGCACTGGCTCTTGTTCTGGCCGGGTGTTCCACGGCGGATCGGCTCAACCCCTTCAGCTCTTCTGCATCCTCGCTGCCGCCCTGCCCGAGGC
>JBJHAU010000066.1:0-7883 GCA_050480665.1 Alphaproteobacteria bacterium
GCCCCCGCGCCTCGCTCGCCATGGCGTCAAGGGTTCCCTGAAGGGCCGAGATCAGATTGTTGAACTCATGGGTGACCCCCACGGCAAAGCGTCCCACCCCTTCCATGGTGCGCGCCTGGGCCAGCCGGGATTCGGCCCGGTGCAGTTCGGTCACGTCGGAAACGCTCAGGATCACGCCACCGGAAGGCAGGGGGCTGCGTTCAAACAACGTCACCCTTCCATCGGGATCGACGAATCGTTCCCAGAAATATTCACTTCGTGCCATGGCACTGAGGCGGCAGTCGATGGTTTCAGCCTTGATCGCCCCCTGCCTTGCACGCTCTTCCAGAAGCTCCCTTCGGCTGAGGCCCGGATGAAGGAATCCTTCCGGAAGACGGGCAAACTCGGCAAACCGATCATTGAAGGCCACCAGGTTCTGATCCTGATCGAACAGGGCGATCCCCTGGCGCATGTGATCGAAGATGGTGTGCAGCAACCGGGTCTGGGCGGCCTCCCTTTCCTCGGCGCGCCGACGCTCTGTCACATCCTGGACCACCCCTTCGAGGGAATGGGAGACGTTTCCGGATTCATCCACCGCCTGGCCGGAAACATCGGCCACCACATGCATGATCCGTTCGATTCCGTCGGCGCGACACAGGCGGTATTCGAAATCGAGCGGCGTTCCCTGTTCCACCGCTTTTCGAGCCAGACCGCCGACACGATCACGATCATCCGGATGCACATAGTCGAGCCAGTTTTCCAGTGAAGGAGACACGGTCGCCGGTTTGGCGCCAACCAGATGATAGGTGTGATCGGACCACAGGGTGATCCCCGTTCTGGCATCCCATTCCCAATATCCGATCTGGGCAAGGCCCTGCACCCGGCGAAGGAACCGCTCGTTGCGGGAGAATGTCGCGAAGGCTCCGTCACCGGCGCCGCCTGCTGCGGGCCGGTCATCCCCGGTCGCGCCATGATGGGCCGTATCGGGATGCAGGGTGGCCGGGGTCTTGTCGGGCCTGTCGCTGTCTCGCCCCCGGTTCCGCGCCCTGATCCACAGGAATACCGAAGCTGCACAAACAAGGGCACCGGCAACAAAGCCGACAGCAAGTGCAGGGATCAGGGAATCAGGCCCTTCCATCACCGATCCGGGGCCCTCCGGCAAGGGATGAGCCTTCCCGGCAGACCGATGCCCGGCAGGCGGCGGCTCATCCCTTGCCGGCCTTTCCGGTCCAGTCCGGCGCCTTGCCCGATTGCTTCAGGATCCGGCCATCCTTGACAAGTTCCTTGATCGCACCGGCAACCGGCATGGTGATCCCGGCAGCATCCGCCATCTTCGAAACGATCTGCATGTCCTTCAAGGCCCAGGTGAAGGTGATCATGTCCCAGTCTTCCAGTGCCGCAGACTTTCCCGAGCTCATCAGCAGGGCCTCGCGCAGGCGAGGCAGATCGATTCCCGTGCTTTGTGAAAGGCGGCCCGCTTCCATCAGGGCGATCCCGCTTACCCAGAGAAGCATGTTGTTCATCGTCTTGGCCACTTGCCCATGGCCAACCTTGCCCACATGCACGATGTCGGAGGCGAAGGTGGAAAACACCGGCCGCGCACGCGCCACCACGGCCTCATCGGCACCGAACAGCGCCAGAAGCGTGCCCTCATCTGCGGCCCAACCTCCGCGGCAGATCGGCGCATCAAGCACATCGATCCCCTTTTCGGCCGCCGCCGCAGCGATGGTCTGGACGGTCTCGGGCGCCACGGTGGACGACACCGCGATCAGCCCGCCGCGGGCCATGGAGTCGATCAGCCCGCCGGGGCCCGTGGTCGCCGCCAGGGCCTCGTCATCGAAACCGACGGCAATGATCGCGAAGGTGCAGTCCTGTCCGAGAGACCGGGTATCGGGAACGCTGGAAGCCCCGGCTTCTTCCGCCCGACGCACCGCCTCGGGGTTGAGATCGGTAACCGTGACTCCATAACCCTTGCGGATCATGTGCTTCATCATCGCGTAGCCCATGCGCCCCGCACCGACCAGCCCTACCCGCTCCTCCGCCATGATTCCCGTCTCCCCGAATTGATCTGATTGTCTGCATGCACCGCAACCTCACTGGCCGCCTGCGATGTCCTGTGCGATGTCCTGAAAGAAAGGCGCGCTCCCCGAATGTCCCGGCATCAGGCCCAGCCATGCCCCGATGCAGGACCTGGCAAAAAGACCTGGCAAAAAGACCGGGCAAAAGACCGGGCAAAAAGGCCTTGTCAACGCCCGGTTGAAAGGCTCGGGGCATTCCAGCCTCCCGCCATGGACCCTGTCAGTCTAGACTGCGGGGGGCACGGGAACAAGACGCGGAGATTTCTGGCTGATGCCCCTTGCGCGCCAGCCAGCGGGCCCCCTATAATGAGTCCACTCAGTTATGGTGAAGGGGCCACGGTCCGGCGCAGGTGCCGATGTCGGGTTCCTCATCCTTGTTCCATCGCTTTCGGGAGATCCTCATGAAGCTGAAAACCATCGATGCCGATGCCCATGTGATCGAGCAGCCGGCCACCTGGTCCTACATGCGGGAAGATGAGAAACAGTTCACGCCCATGGTCGTGAACTTTGCCTCCGGTCAGGAGAAGTTCGGCGCACAGGGCAATCTTCAGAAGGAATTCTGGGTTGTGGATGGCCGGATTCAGGCCAAGGAGGCGAATCTGGGGATCGACAACACCACCCAGGAATCGCGGGAAATGGTCAAGGTCGATTCCCGGCTCAAGCACATGGACGAGCTTTCCATCGATGTTCAGATTCTTTACCCGACCCTGCATCTGCGCCCGCTGACAGACAATGTCCGCTGCGACCTGGCCCTGGCCCGCTCCTACAACCGCTGGCTGGGCGAGATCTGGAGCAACAGCGACGGGCGCCTGCCCTGGGTTGCCATTCCGCCGCTCTATTCGCCGCCCCATGTGCTGAAGGAAGAGCTGGAATGGTGCAAGGCCCATGGTGCCTGCGGCATCTTCATGCGCGGCCTCGAATGCGAAAGGCGGCTGACGGATCCCTATTTCGATCCGCTCTATGCCATGGCCGAAGAGATGGATCTGATGATCGGCGTCCATTCCGGCAACGGCGCCGCGCAGGTTCACGATTTCTTCGGCGACGAGGCCGGTTTCAACAAGTTCAAGCTTGCCTGCGTCGGGGCCGTCCACGATCTTCTGATGTGCGACACTCCGGGCCGGTTCCCCAAGCTGCGCTGGGGTTTTGTCGAGATCAGCGCGCAGTGGATTCCCTATCTGCTGAACGATCTGGAAATCCGCTTCAAGCGCCGTGGCCGCCGTTTTCCCAAGGATATCTTTGCCGAGAAGAACATTTTCGTCGCCTGTCAGGTGACCGATGACTTCGATTACATCCTTGCCCATACCGGCCCGGAAAATCTGGTGATCGGCACCGATTACGGCCATCACGACACCTCGGCCCAGATCGAGGCGCTTCGCATGCTGCGCGAGGATGGCAAGGTCAAGCCCGAGATCGTCGATCGCATCCTCGGCGACAATGCCGCAAGGCTCTACGGTTTGAGCTGATCCACACGGCACACAGGCCCCGGCCTGCCCTTTCGGCGGCCGGTGGCCTGCGTTGACTGGCCCCAACGGTCCCGGGCCATGGCCAGTCACCACGCGCCGGGCCATGCTCCGGCGGTGACGGGGGCGCATATCCGGGGTAGACTGTCCCGCATCCCTGGCGGATAGGGCAGCCCGGCCTGCCCTGCCGCGTTCCTGATGCATGGCAGCGATATCGCCCGTGTCCGAAGAACCGCTCCCCCCTGTTCCCCGTGATCTCGCCGGTCTTGCCCTGCCGGTGCTGGACCTCGCCATCAGTGTCGGCGAACGGATTCTGGCGATCCGCGACAAGGGCTATGCCGTCGACACCAAGGCCGACCGAAGCCTGGTGACGGATGCCGATACCGCCGCCGAGGCGATGATTCTGGATGCCCTCGAACGTCTGACCCCGGGCGTGCCGATCATCGCCGAGGAAAGCCATACAGGCAGCACGGGGCCGGCTTCACCGGGGGATCCATGGTGGCTGGTCGACCCGCTGGACGGAACCCGCGACTTCGTGGCCCGGGGAATGGAATTCGCGGTCAGTATCGGCATGATCATCGGCGGTCGACCACGATTCGGGGTGATTCATGGCCCCGGCCTCGGCCTGTCCTACTGGACGGCCGGGGACGGCACCGCCATGCGCGCACGCGGGACCGGGGCCGAGGAACGGATTGCCGCGCGCATTCCGCCCAGGCAAGGCCTGACCGTGATCACCAGCCGTTTCCATGGGGCCTCGGGTCGCCTTGATGCCTACCTCGCATCCCTGCCCGTCGCGCGACGCCTTCTGACATCGAGCGCGCTCAAGTTCGGGCGGATCGCCGAAGGCAGCGCCGATCTCTATCCCCGCTTCGGGCCGACCTCCGAATGGGACACTGCGGCCGGAGAGGCCATCCTTGTCGCTGCGGGGGGAAGCCTTCACACCATGGAAGGCCGCCCCCTCGCCTATGGCAAGGCAGGCTATCTCAATCCCGATTTCGTGGCCCGGGGCCGCAGCGGATGATGGAATCCCCATCACCGCAGGCCGTGCCCCCCCCTGTTCTTCCGGCCAAGACCGCGTCCATCGCCCGGGCCGCCGCGCTGATCCGCGAAGGCAGGCTCGTCGCCTTTCCGACCGAAACCGTCTACGGGCTTGGCGCCGACGCCACCAACGATCACGCCGTCGCCTCGATCTTTGCGGCCAAGGGAAGGCCACGCTTCAATCCCCTGATCGTGCATTTTGCCGATCCGGACGACGCCTTCCGCGAGGTCATGGCCGATCCCCGGGCCGCAACCCTCGCCTCCATGTTCTGGCCGGGCCCGTTAAGCCTGGTGCTGAAGCGGCGTCCTGGCTGCCGCTTGTCGCGGCTGGTCTCGGCCGGCCTTGACTCCGTCGCCTTGCGGGTTCCGGCATCCACCACGGCCCGGCGGCTGATCGCTGCCTGTGAAAGGCCGCTGGCTGCCCCCAGCGCCAATCGTTCGGGCGACATCAGCCCCACCACGGCTGCCCATGTCGTCGCGTCCCTGAACGGGGCTCCGGCCCTCGTGCTCGACGACGGACCATGCGCCGTAGGCCTGGAATCGACGGTGATCGACCTGTCCGGAGACAATGCCCTCTTGTTGCGACCGGGAGCGATCACCGCCGAGGCCATCGCCCTGCGGATTGGCCCGCTTGCCACCCTTGCCGACGAGGCGGAAGGCGTTCCCCGCACAGCCCCCGGCCGCATGGCACGGCATTATGCGCCGGGGCACCCCCTGCGCCTCGAAGCCCGGACCGTCGCCCCCGATGAAGGGCTTCTTGCCTTCGGCCCCCGACCCCTTTCCGGTGCCCGCATCACCCGCAATCTCAGCCCGGGTGGCGACCTTGTCGAAGCTGCGGCCAATCTGTTCGCCATGCTTCATGAGCTCGACAATGCCCCGGTCAGGGCCATCGCCGCGATGCCCGTTCCCGACACCGGCATCGGCATCGCCATCAATGATCGCCTTCGCAGGGCGGCCGTGCCCTTGTCCGACCCTGAAGCCTGTGCCTAAATGCGCCCATGAGCCTTGATGCCAACCTCATGCAGCGCCTTGCCGATCGGCTTGGCCCCAAGGGGCTGATCCGTGATGCGGGCGACATGGCGCCATATCTTCACGATCATCGCGATCTGTCGCATGGGCAGGCAGCGGCGGTGCTCTGCCCCGCCTCGACCGATGAGGTTGCCGCGGCCGTGCATCTTCTTGCCGAGGCACGGATTCCCATCGTTCCCCAGGGCGGCAATACGGGCCTCGTCTGTGGCTCGGTTCCCGATTCCAGCGGCCGGGCCGTGGTTCTGAGCCTTGCCAGGATGAACCGGATCCGCGCTCTGGATTCCCTCAACAACACCCTTACGGCGGAAGCCGGATGCATTCTCTCCAACATTCAGGATGCGGCTTCGGAAGCCGGCCGCCTGTTTCCCCTGAGCCTTGGCGCAGAGGGCAGTTGCATGATCGGCGGCAATCTTTCCACCAATGCCGGCGGCGTTCAGGTTCTGCGTTACGGCAATGCGCGCGAGTTGACACTGGGGCTAGAGGTGGTGCTGGCGGACGGCACCGTCTGGAACGGCCTGAAGGGTCTGCGCAAGAACAACACCGGGTACGATCTGAAGCAGCTCTTCATCGGGGCCGAAGGCACGCTCGGGATCATTACCGCCTGTGTTCTGAAGCTGTTTCCCCTGCCACGCGAACGGGCTACCGCGCTTCTGGCGCTGCCCTCGATCGGCCATGTCACCGGGCTGCTTTCCGAGGCTCGCGCCTTTTCGGGTGATCAGGTCAGTGCCTTCGAACTGATTCCGAAGATCGGCTTCGATTTCGTGCTGAAGCATGTTTCCGGAACCCGCGCGCCGCTGGCCCTCGACACGCCCTGGTATGTGCTGACGGAATGGCATGGCGGCGGGGGGAACGGTGGTGATGACAGCGGAGATGGCACCGGGGATGGCGAGTCCAGCCTGACGGGCATGATGGCGCGATTCCTTGAGTCAGCCTTCGAGGCCGGGACCATCACCGATGCCGTGGTCGCCACCTCCGAGGCCCAGGCCAGGGAACTCTGGCAAATCCGCGAGGTGCTGCCCGAGGCCCAGACCCGCGAAGGCGGCTCGATCAAGCACGATGTCTCGGTGCCGATCTCGCAGATTGCGCGCTTCATCGAAGACGCGACCCGTGAGGTCGAGGCCGCCATGCCGGGAATCCGTGTCTTTCCCTTCGGCCATGTCGGCGATGGCAACATTCACTTCAACCTGAGCCAGCCCGTGGCGATGGACAGAAAAGCCTTCCTCGATCACTGGGAACGCCTGAACCGCATCGTTCACGACCTTTCGGTGGGGCTTGAAGGCAGCTTCTCGGCCGAACACGGGATCGGCCGTCTCAAGCGGGAAGAGCTTCTGCGCTACGGCGAACCCCCGGCGCTGGAGCTGATGAGGCGCATCAAGCGGGCGCTCGATCCCGACGCCATCATGAACCCCGGCATCCTTCTCTAGCGCCTGATCCTCCATGAACGCCTTGCGCCGATTCTCATCCCCCGATCCAGCACCCGCCCCGCTGACCCGGCCCTGGCGACGGGGGGCGGCAGGGCTCTGGGGAATCGCGATCCTTTCGGTGATCTTTCTCTCGGTTCATCCCTGGATCGGCCCCCCGGGCGGAGCCCATGCCGACAAGCTCTCCCATTTTCTGGCCTACTGGGTGCTGGCCTCGCTCCCCTTTTTCGTCTTTTCCCGGCGCCGCGCAGCTCTTGTCGGCGCCCTTGCCATGATCATCCTTGGCCTCACTCTCGAGGGAATCCAGTCTCTCCTTCCCACCCGCCACGGCTCGCTCCTCGATGCCCTTGCCAACAGCCTTGGGGTCATGGCCGGCATCCTTTCCGGACCGTGGATGGCCCGCTTGGCTGGCTCGTGCCTCGACCATGCGGCCCGCGCGATGAACCCCGGGCGGCGCACCAGGGCCCCCGGGACGACAAAGAATTGACAGCCGGGGGTTTTTTCTCTTGAAATCGCCGTTTGTTTCAGCGAAACAACGCGTCTCTTTCCTTGCGCCACCTCTGGCTGTTGGGGGTTCGATGACCAAACTCACAACCGTTCTCGCGAACGAGGATTCATCCGTTCAGGAAACCCGTATCGGCGCCGTCAAGGCCTCGACCGAAGGCACGCATCTGAGTGCGGTGCCGAGTCTTTCCGCGCCGAATAACGACTATTTCATCGAACGCGACGGTTTGTGTTATGCTGGCACCCATCTGCTGATCGACATGTGGGGGGCAAGCGGCCTCGATAACGAGGATCTGATTCGCGAAGCCCTTCTGGAATCGATCCGGGAAGCCGGCGCGACCCTGCTGCATATCCATTTGCACCGGTTCCAGGAC
>JBJHAU010000066.1:7893-10329 GCA_050480665.1 Alphaproteobacteria bacterium
GTGTCGCGGTGCTCGCCGAATCCCATATCAGCATCCACACGTGGCCGGAACGCAATTTTGTGGCCCTCGATGTGTTCATGTGTGGCGACAGCCGGCCCCATCGGGCGATCCCCGTTCTCAAGCGCTATTTCCGCCCCACGACGGTTCAACTCGGGGAACAGCGCCGAGGGCTGACGGAGTGAAGGGCAACTGGTTCCACGAATCCCTGCACGACGGCTATCGCCAAAGCTTCGAGATCGGCACGACCCTCTATCACGACAAGACCGATTTCCAGGAGATGATCATCTTCGACACCCCCCGGCTCGGGCGGGTTCTGGTTCTCGACGGCGTGGTGCAGACCACCCAGGCGGATGAGTTCTACTATCACGAGATGATGACCCATCTGCCGATTCTGGCCCATGGCGCCTGTCGGCGGGTGGCCATTGTTGGCGGCGGGGATGGCGGAGCCCTGCGCGAGGTTCTCAAGCATCCCGGGATCGAACGTGCGGTGATGATCGAGATCGATCCCCGTGTCGTCGAGCTGAGCAAGACCTACCTTCCGACCCTTTCCCAGGGAGCCTTCGACGATCCCAGGGCCGAGCTTGTCTTTGCCGATGGCACCACCTACATCGCGGAACAGAGCGAGGCGTTCGACGTCATCATGGTCGATTCGACCGATCCCATCGGCCCTTCGATCGCCCTGTTCGAAAACAGCTTCTATCGCGACTGCCGCAAGGCCCTGAAACCGGGAGGAATCCTGATCCGTCAGGCAGGTGTTCCTTTCTTCCAGCGCGATGAATATCGCGTGGCCATGGCCCGGATCGGCAGCGTCTTCAAGGATCCGGCTCTCGCCCTGGTCGCCGTGCCGACCTATTGCGGCGGTGCCATGGCACTGGCCTGGGGCTCGGATCGGCCCGAACTTCGCCGCCACCCGGCAGAGACCCTGGCCACGCGGTTCGCGCAAAGCGGGATCCGGACACGCTACTACACGCCCGAGATTCATGCCGCGGCCTTTTCCCTGCCCGCCTTCATGGTCGATGCTCTGGCCAGCCCCCTCTCCGACACGGCCTGATTTCAACCCCTCGCGGATCCGGCTGCTTCCGGCAGGATCATCCTGCTCCGGCTGATCCCTTCGCCGCGCCATGGGCCGCGTGATGGGCCCCGTGAAAGGCCCCGTGGCGGGCCCGGTCCGGCATAATCTTGCTTATGATCTGCATAGTTTGATATGCTGCCCGCCAACGCGGCATGGTGCGACCATGGCGGAATGAATGGCGGGATGGGGGGCTTCAGGGTGCGGATTTCCATTCCTTCGGATGTGATCACCTCAAGGTCTCCGGGCCGGCCTCTGCCGGTCTGGGCGTCACGGGGTTCCCGAGCATCCGGCTGCAAGCCTCCATCCTCACGCGAGGGGGGCTCATGCGCGCCCTGATTCTCGATCCTCATCCTCTCTACGCGGCCGGATTGCGCGATGTTCTTGATGAACTCGAGCCGGGTCATGACACCGTCGAGGCTTCGGATCCGGCTGATGTCGCAAGACTGATCAATGAGACCACCCCCCGGGATCTGATCCTGCTTAACCCGTCCGTTCTCGAAGGCGATTCAGGAGCCCTTCGCGGCAGCTTCCGCAGGCTGTCGCGTTCCGGCCGCCTCGTGCTGCTGAGCGAAACGGCCGAACAGCCTCCCTGGCCCGGGGTGCCATGGTCCCACCACCTTTCGGAAGACGGCGTCTCGGGCGTGCTCCCGAAAACCGCGAGAGCTGCCATCGCCCGGCACATTCTTGGCCTGATCCTCTCCGGCGGACGCTTTGCCATTCCTGCCGCCATACCTGGCACCATGCCTGCCGGTCACGGCGTCTCCGACGCGCTTCCCGCCCCCTTTGTCTCGCCCCACGACGTGCCCCCCGCAGGGCGCCTCGCCGCACTGACCCCCCGCCAGATTGCAGTGCTGACCCTGATCGGCGAAGGCTGTGCCAACCGTGATATCGCCGAGGCGCTCGACATCACCGAAGGCACGGTGAAGATTCATGTCGGCGCGATCCTCAAGATTCTGGGCGTCCGGAACCGCACCCAGGCGGCGCTTGCCTTCGATGCGCTCCGCCATGTCCACCCGGATGCCGCCGCCCCCGCAGAAGACAGGATCCCTCAACGCCGCGAAGCAGCATCCGGGCGATGATCCCTCCCGCTCCACCGTTATGGTTGGCAGCGGCCATATCATGATCATGGCGTATGACTGCCCCGCCTCGGCGATGGCCGGGGATGCTTTCGGTGCATGGGCGCACGTTTGAGGGTATGATCGCCCCCATGCAACCGATCCCATCGCCCGGGCAAGGCCCTCATGACTGAACGATCCGTCGCGGATGCCTCTCAGGCCGCTGGCGCTGTCGCCGCATCCGGCAGGCGCGAGCGCAACAAGCAGCGCCGACGCGAGGCCATCAAGGCCGCCGCACGCCAGGCCTTC
>JBJHAU010000067.1:0-10247 GCA_050480665.1 Alphaproteobacteria bacterium
CTTCCAGAGTCTGGCCGTCGCCATAGCGGATCGCCCGCTGAAGCGCCGTAAGATCCTCATCGAAACGACCGAGCATCTCGAGCACCGCATCGCGGTTGGCGAGAAAGATGTCGCGCCACATCACCGGATCGGACGCCGCGATCCGGGTGAAATCGCGAAAGCCGCCGGCGGCGAACTTGATGGTTTCCTGCTGCAGATGGCTTTCCAGATCGGTGGCTGTGCCAACGATGGTGAAGGCGATCAGATGCGGCAGATGCGACGTGATGGCCAGCACCATATCGTGATGCGCCGCCGACATGGTATCGACCCGGCTTCCCACATCGCGCCATAGCGCGGCGATGCGTTCGACCGGTTCCGCCGGCGAATCCTCGAGCGGGGTCAGGATGCACCAGCGATCGACGAACAGTTCGGCAAATCCGGCATCGGGGCCGGAATTTTCGGTGCCCGCCACCGGATGCGCGGGCACCAGATGAACCCGGCCGGGAAGGTGTGGCTGAACCGCAGCCACCACCGCCGCCTTGACAGAACCGACATCGGTGACGATGGCGCCATCCTCGAGAAAGGGGGCGATGGCTTCCGCCAGGGCCCCGCAGGCCCCGACCGGAACCGCAAGAACCACCAGATCGGCCCCGGCAACGGCCTTTTCCGGCGTGGCCTCGGCATGGTCGATGAATCCGAGTTCCAGGGCCCGGGCGCGCGTGGCCGCGCTCCGGGCATGGCCGACGATGGTTTCGGCCAGACCCTGGGCACGCATCGCCCGCGCCAGCGAGGATCCGATCAGCCCGAGGCCGATCACGGCTACGCGATGAAACCGGGTTGTCGTCGTTGTGGGAAGGGCGACGGTCACGATCCCCCTCCGTTCGCCATGAAGGCCGCAAGCGCGCCGATGACCGCCTGAACCTCGGGTTCGCGACCGACGGTGATCCTGAGGCTGTCGGGAAGGCCATAGCCGCCCATCCGCCGCACGATGATCCCCTCCGCCTGCAGGAACCGGTCGGCGGCATCCGCCATGGGTTCTCCCCCAGGAAGCCGGGCAAGCACGAAATTGCCGACGCCCGGCACCACCTCCAGCCCGGCAGCGGCCAATCCGTTGGCGAGAACCGGCCGCATGCGGCTGTTCAGGGCCAGCCCGGCCTCGCGATGGGCGCGATCCTCAAGAGCGGCGATCCCTGCCGCCTGGGCGAGGGCCGAGACATTGAACGGCATCCTCAGACGGTTGAGAAGATCGATCACCTCCGGGGCGCCATACCCCCAGCCAAGTCGCAACCCGCCAAGCCCGAAGATCTTGGAAAAGGTGCGGGTCATGAACACGTTGGGATAATCCCTGACCAGGGCCGCGCCGCAATCGTAATCGGGCTCGGTCACATACTCCGCATAGGCGGCATCGATCACCAGAAGGCAGTGTTCGGGCAGGCCTTCGCGCAGGCGGCGCAGTTCGGCCAGCGGCAGATAGGTGCCGGTAGGGTTGTTGGGGTTCGCCAGATAGACAAGGCGGCAGGAGGGCCCCGCCGCGGCCAGAAGGCGATCCACATCGGCGCAAAGCCGGGTTTCGGGAACCGAGACCGGCGTCGCCCCGACAGAAAGGGCGGCAATGGGATAGATCAGAAAACCATGTTCGGTGTGCAGGATCTCGTCGCCGGGGCCGGCATAGGCCCGGGCCAGAAGCCCGAGAATCTCATCGGATCCGGCCCCGCAGACGATCCGTTCAGGATCAAGCCCGAAGGCCGCCCCGATCGCTTCGCGCAAGGCAAGGCTTGCCCCATCCGGGTAGCGATGCATGGTTTCGGCCGCCTGCCGGGCTGCCGCCACCGCCCGCGGCGAAGGGCCAAGCGCCCCTTCGTTGGAGGAAAGCTTGAGCACATCCTTGCGCCCGGCAATGGATGATCGCCCACCCTGATAGGGGGCAATATCGAGCAGACCCGGGCGAGGCCGAAGAAGGCGTGCGTGCTCGTTCATCCCGTGCCCCCTGGCCATCCCGCATCCCCCGAAGGGCTGAAACCCCATGGGGCCGCTGCCGCCCCAAGCACGAAGACCGCATTCGTATCGACGCCCAGCACCTCCGCGAGACGGCTGGCGGACGGTTCCGGGTGGTGAAACCCGACGAGCTCGGTGAACCACAGCGTGGCATGGTCCCCCGCAGGTGGGGCGACGATCACGCCCCGGGGGTCTAAACCGGCCTCGGCCAGGGCGGCGTCGAGCCGACTGCGCGAAAACGCCCCGGAAAGGGCAAGGAAGCTGGTATCGTCCCCGGCCTCATCTCCGGAAGGCTCGGGGGCCTGCCGGCCAAGAACCAGCGCCCCGCCGGTTTCTCCCGTGGGCAGCGAGGACCCGTCGAGCATCGGCAGCCGTGCCAGGATTCGCGGGGCATCGGCCTGCATCAGGCGCGGCCACCAGGGGTCCTCCTCTCCGGCGATGGGCAGCGGCACCACGCCCAGCATCGCCGTTCCGCCATGCACGGCCCGGATCACCTCGGACGGGCCGGAATGGCACGCCATCCTCGACCCTGCGCCGAAATGATCGCGCGCCAGAACCAGACAGCCGGGATCGCCATTCCTCTGACAGACGGCCACCGAAAGATCCATCTGCTGGCGCAGGGAGGAGGAAACGATTTCCCGGAAGATGCGCACCACGGTTTCCGACTCGAGGCGGCCACGGCTTCGCTCCAGGCAGCGGCGAAGAATCGAGGCCTCACGTCCCGGATGAAGGATGTGGGAACCGGAATCCTTCTTGGCCGCGGCGATATCGCCGACCAGGGCGGCACGGCGCAGCAGCAGATCGACCAGGCCATCATCGATGGCATCGATCTCCTCGCGCAGCGTGGCCAAGGTCGGTGTTGCCGTGTTCATGCCCTATCCGCCTCTATCCGACCGTATCCGACCCCGCTGAACCCCGGCTTGAGGCTCGGGATGAGGCTCGCGACAAGGCCTTCGATTCCGGCTCATGATCCCGGCCGGGAGCCCCGCCCCATGCTCGCACGAGCGTCCGGAAAATGCGGCGGGACCGTCGCGCCCGAAACCCCAGAGACGACCAAGGACAAGCCCGTGTGGAGACAGACGCAAAGGGAAGCGCCGGGGGCCGAAAAGCCCCGGAACCGGCCGCTAGTCTTAGCCTCAAGAGTTTGTAAAAGCAAAGAAAACATTGACAGTCCGACCGATCCTCCCTAGCAATCCGAGGCTTCGGAACCATATGAAACCTCTGGGTTGGCGCCGCCTTTTTACGGCCGCTGCCCCGATGGTGGGGATTTCCGGCGCAGCGGAATCTCCGGCACGAGAGCGTAAGGGAAGGCGCAGCCATGTCATCGGACGCCGCGAGGGGCGAGACGCCACAGACCAGGCGGGACGACGGCCCGGGAGAGCGCAGGCTGCCGGGCGAGTTCGTCACCCTGGCCGCCGAAACGCCGCTGACCCTCGAATGCGGCGTCGCGCTCGGTCCCGTGGTGACGGCCTATACGGTGCATGGCACCCTCAACGCCGCCCGGTCCAACGCCATCCTGATCTGCCATGCCCTGACCGGCGACCAGTATCTTTGCGGAACCCATCCCGTCACCGGCAAGCCCGGCTGGTGGGACAGCATGGTCGGCCCGGGCAAGCCCCTGGATACCGAACGCTTCTTCATCATCTGCCCCAATATTCTTGGCAGTTGCATGGGCACCACCGGCCCGCGCGAGATCAACCCGGCGACCGGGCGCCCCTTCGGCCTCGATTTTCCGGGCATCACCATCGGCGACATGGTCAACGCCCAGAAGCTGCTGATCGATCACCTGGGGATCGAAACCCTGTTTGCCGTGGTCGGCGGCTCCATGGGCGGCATGCAGGTTCTGACCTGGGCGCAGCGTTTTCCCGAACGGGTCTTCGCCGCCATGCCGATCGCCACCGCGGCCCGTACCTCGGCCCAGAACATCGCCCATCACGAGGTGGGCCGCCAGGCGGTGATGGCCGATCCCGACTGGTGTCAGGGCCGTTACCAGGAGCAGGGCAAACGCCCCCATCGCGGGCTGGCGGTGGCCCGCATGGGCGCCCACATCACCTATCTTTCGGAAGCCGCCCTGACCCGCAAGTTCGGCCGCAACCTGCAGAACCGCAACCAGGTCACCTACGGCTTCGAGGCCGATTTCCAGATCGAAAGCTACCTTCGCCATCAGGGCATCACCTTCGTCGACCGGTTCGATGCGAATTCCTATCTCTACATCACCAAGGCGATGGATTACTTCGACATGGCGGCGGAAGCGGGGGGGATCCTTTCCGATGCCTTCCGCAACACGCCGGTGCGTTTCGGCATCATCAGCTTCACCAGCGACTGGATGTTTCCGACCGCCGAGAGCCGGGAGATCGTCAAGGGGCTGAACGGGGTGGGCGCCAATGTGAGCTTCGTCGAGATCGAGACGGATCAGGGCCACGATTCCTTCCTGCTGCCGCTGCCCGACTACCACAAGGTGGTCCGGGGCTTCCTTGACGGCGCCGCCGAGCATCGCGGGCTTCCCCGAAGATGAGTGCTCAGGGAACAGATCGGGCCACGCCCATGCCGGAACCGCCCGAAGATGCCGCCGTGCCGGTTGCCGCAGGTGCCGCCGATCCGGCGGGCCGTGTCGATCTTCAGCTGATCGCCACGCTCATCCCCCGTCACGCCCGGGTTCTGGATGTCGGCTGTGGCGACGGCAGCCTTCTGCACACCCTGCGCCATGAGCGCGAAGTCGACGGCCGAGGCATCGAGATCAACCGCGATCGGGTGGCGGCCTGCCTCAACCAGGGGCTCTCGGTGATCCAGGGCGATGCCGAGGCCGATCTGAAGGATTACCCCTCCGCAGCCTTCGACTGCGTGATTCTGAGCCAGACCCTTCAGGCCGTGCATCACCCGAAGGCAATGCTTCAGGATCTTCTTCGCATCGGCAACCGGGCGGTGATCTCGATCACCAATGGCGGCTACTGGAAGAACCGCCTGACCTTCCTGACCGAAGGCAGGGTTCCGTTCAACATCCATCGCAGCGAACGCTGGTACGACACCCCCAACATTCATCCCTGCACCTTGCGAGACTGTGTCGAACTGATCGACGAGCTGGGGCTTGTGATCGAATCCTGCTATGCGGTGCGGGCCTCGGGAACCTGGTCCCGGATCGACCCGAAACGCTCGCGCGCCAATCTTCTGGCGGTTCAGGCAATCCTTCTGCTGCGGGCCTGAGCGGCCCGTCCGCCTGCCGTGCGCGCCCGGACGGGGCGGGCAAGCCGGGATGTCAGGGCGCCTGTCGGCACCGGTGCATGAAACCGCTTTCCTCCTTCCATCATCACCACGCCCGCCCCAAGCCCGAACCAGCGGGCGCCCAGCCGTTCCCAGGCGGCGGCGGTGGCCAGAACCGGGCGGAAACGCAGGGGCGGCACAAACAGGCCTCCCCCTTCCCCGAGCGGGGTGAACAGGCAGTCGCGCATCAGCCGCGAGAGCTGGCGCGGACTGAAGGGGTGGCCATGGCCGAAGGGGGTGTGTTCGAACTGGGCCCATAGCCCCCGGCGCCTGGGCACCACCACCAGAACCCGCCCCGAATCCTTCAGGACTCTCCAGACCTCGCGCAGCATGGGCCGCAGCTGCTCGCTGTTCTCGACCGCATGGATCAGGATCACCCGATCCACGGACAGATCGGGAAAGGGCAGATCCGCCTCATCCACCAGAACGGTGTTGTTGGAACCATGGCGGGGCCAGCGAATCACGCCCTGCCCCTGAGGCATCGCGGCGACGGTCAGGGAGGCCTCATCGCGAAAGGGCGCCAGCACCGGCGTCGCATAGCCGAGGCCGAGGATGGAAAGACCTCTGGCATCCGGCCACAGCGCGCGAATCCTCGAACGCAGGATCCGGGCCGCCACACGGCCGAGGCGGCTACGGTAAAAGGCTCCGAGATCGGCAACATCCAGCCACATGGCCTTGCTCTTTCCTTGCGACCGGCCCGAAACACGATCCCACCGTGCCGGGGCAATCGGAAAACGAGACCGACGGAGCCCCCGGGCCCCCACCCATGCACCCACCCAAGCACCCGCCCCCCAGGGCGCGGGGCAGGCCAGGCATTGGCGTATCCGGGGACGCATGGTATCCTTTCCCGTTCCTTTCGCCTAGCGCCGGGCCGCGCAAGACCTGTCGCGGCATGAGCAACGGAGCCCCTGCCATGGCCCATCTGGATGTGCACCGGATTCCTGCCCGCAAGGACAACTACATCTGGCTCGCGGTGGAGCCCGAGGACGGCGCGGTCGCCGTTATCGATCCGGCCGATGCCGAGCCGGTCATCGATCGTCTCGACCGTCTCGGCCTCTCCCTCACCCATATCCTGAACACCCACCATCACGGCGATCATACCGGCGGCAACCTTGCCCTGAAGGAACGCTACGGCTGCACGATTGTCGGCAGCCGCATGGATCGTCACCGGATTCCGGGGATCGACATCGCATTGGGCGATGGTGATCGCTTCCGCCTTGGCCGGGCCGAGGCCGAGATTTTCGATGTCACCGGCCATACCATCGGCCACATCATGTACTGGTTTCCCGCCAGCCGGATCCTGTTCTGCGGCGATACCCTGTTCGCCATGGGATGCGGCCGGCTTTCCGAGGGAACGGCGGCACAGATGTGGACGGCCTTGTCCCGATTCCGTGCCCTGCCCGACGAGGCCACCATCTATTGCGCCCATGAATACACCGAAGCCAATGCCCGCTTCGCGCGAACCATCGAGCCGGACAATGCGGCCCTGAAGGCACGCGAGGCACGGGTCAAGGCCCAGCGTGCCAGGGGTGAGGCCACGGTTCCCTTCCGGCTTGGCGAGGAATGGGCCACCAACCCGTTCCTGCGCTCAGGCGAGATGGCCCTGAAGGAGGCCATCGGCATGAAGGAAGCTGCCGCGGTGGATGTCTTCGCGGAAACACGCCGCCGCAAGGATCGCTTCTAGGCCATGGATCGCCGCATGGCCGTGCCTGACAACCCTGCCTGACCACCCTGCCAGATCGCCTTGCAACACACAGCCTGCCTGAAACACACCGGGGAAGGGAAACGAACACATGCGTCTCTATCAATCGCCGACATCACCCTATGTCCGCATGGTACGGGCCGTGGCCGCCGCAAGGGGGCTGTCCGACAGGATCGAACTGGTGGACCGGACCGAGGAGGGAATCGAATTCCTGAACCCTTTGAACAAGGTGCCGACCCTGGTCACCGACGAGGGTGAGACGCTGATCGAATCCCGCCTGATCTGCCAGTATCTGGACGACCTGGCCGGTCCCGCCCTCTATCCCGCCGATCCCGTGGCGCGCCGCCGCGTGCTGCAACGTGAAGCCGTGATCCACGGTCTGCTCGACGCGGTGGTGCTGCGCCGCCTCGAGACCCGGCGCAGCGATTCCGAACGATCCGCATGGTGGGAAACCCGCCAGAAACGGAAGATCGCCGCCGGGCTGGCCCTGATCGAATCGGAAATCGAGGCCTTCACCCCCGAAGGCACCGTTCTGCCCATCACCCTTGGCTGCGCCCTCGATTTCATGGACAGGATCGGGCCGGAGCTGGACGGTATGGACTGGCGCGCAACCTGCCCCCGGCTTGCCGCCTGGAAAAGCGAATACGCCGGAAACCCGGCGATGCAGGCCAGCGCGCCCAGAAAAGGGCGCTAGGAAAGGGCGCCGGGAAAAGGCCAGGGAAAGAGCGTCAGGAACCGGCCTCAGGCCGTTTCGCGAATCGCCTTCCCCAGGGTTTCCCCGATCCGGTCCAGTTCGTCTTCCGTCACGATCAAAGGCGGCGAGATGCAGATCACGTTGCCGGCGGCGCGCACAAGAACCCCGTGTTCGAGGCATTTCAGGAACACGGCATAGGCCCGGGCCAGGCCCGTGCGCTCTTTCGTGTCGGCGAATTCTACCGCCCCGACCAGGCCGAGATTGCGCACATCGACCACGCCGGGAGCCTCGTCGAGGCGATGAATCACCGCTTCGAGCACGGGTTCGAGCGTCTTCGCCCGCTCGAACAGGGAGTCCTTCCGATACAGGTCGAGCGTGGCCATGGCCGCCGCGCAGCCAAGAGGGTGGCCCGAATAGGTATAGCCGTGGAACAGCTCGATCATCGCTTCCGGCCCGGCCATGAAGGTTTCGAAGATCGCTTTCCGGACGAACACCGCCGACATCGGGACGGCCCCGTTCGTCATCCCCTTGGCGGTGGTCATGATATCGGGAACGACGCCGAAACGCTCGGCGGCGAAGCTCGCGCCCAGGCGCCCGAAACCGGTGATCACCTCGTCGAAGATCAGAAGGATCCCATGGGCATCGCAGATCGCCCGCAACCGTTCCAGATAGCCCCGGGGCGGCATCAGGGCACCCGAGGAGCCGGCCATCGGCTCGACGATCACCGCAGCGATGGTCGAGGGCTCGTAAAGGGCGATCAGCCCCTCCAGCGCATCGGCGCGTTCGGCCCCGTGTTCCGGTTGCCCGCGGCTGAACGCATTGCGCGCCGGATCGTGGGTATGGGGAAGGAAATCGACGGTGCCGAGCAGGGGGCCGAACTGCTTGCGATTGTTGGGCAGACCGGCAAGGGATGTGCCGCCAAGATTGACCCCATGATAAGAGCGCTCGCGCGAGATCAGGCGAACCCTGCGCCCTTCGCCCCGTTGCTGGTGATAGGCCAGGGAGATCTTGATCGCGGTATCGACCGCTTCCGAACCGGAATTGCCGTAGAACACGTGATCGAGGTCGCCTGGCGCAAGGGCAGCAAGCCGCGACGCCAGCTCGAAGGCCTGGGGATGCCCCATCTGGAAGGCCGTGGCGTAATCCAGAACCCGCGCCTGGGCGGCGATGGCTTCGGCAATTTCCTCGCGGCAATGCCCGGCATTGACGCACCAGAGCCCGGCCACCGCATCGAGAATCTCGCGGCCATCGGCCAGAACATAGGTCATCCCCTTCGCTCCGGTGATCATGCGCGGGGCTGCCTTGAACTGGCGGTTGGCCGTGAACGGCATCCAGTAGGCGGCGAGATCGTTGGGCATCGACCTGGAAGAGACGGGGCTGGATGGCTGGCTCACGGTGGTGTCCTTTCTCTGAATGACGCCGGGATGATCGACACGGCATAGCCTTGAGCCCGAAGGCGGGGCACGGCCTGCCCACCGGAATCGATGGGCAGCAAGGGATGCAAAGGCTTCAGGGCGCGCCAAAGATGGCCGCAGAAGATAGCCGCAGAAGATAGCCGATGCCATGGCATGGAACCAGATGCCTTCTTTCCCGATCACCCGCCATCCGGAAGGACGGGCTTTTGCGATCCGGCCCTGCTGCGGCCATCCTGATCCACGACATCGACAGGGAACGATGACGGGGAACGATGACAGGAAATGATGCCACCGAGGGCGGCGCCACCCCTTCAGGGGAAATCCTGTTGTATGTCTCGATGCAGATGGACTAGCATCGCTCCCCATATTCTGCTTCCGAAACGACCTGCCCGCGGAAACGGGCAGGGGCCTCTTTCGAAGGGGCGTCTTTTGACAGTCATGGTGACAGGGACAGGGACAGGGATAGTGATAGTGACAGGGACAGGGATAGGGATAGTGACAGGGATCGATCCGTGACTCAGCCCGTACCGGCTTCGGGGCCTCAGGGAATCCCCGGTCAGCGCGCCATCGGTGTCGTCTCCACCGAAGGGCGGGGTGCTGCCCGCGACATTCCCGCCCCCTCGGTCACCGCCGTTTCTTCCGCAGCACGCCGCCCCCTGCCGATCTTTGTGGATCCCCGGGAAGCGGCCACCGATCCCGAACCCTTTCGCCCGGGTCATGACCCATACCGCTTCCCTCACGGCGCCGGGGCGCCCCATGCCTTCATTTCGGAAGCCTTCCTTGCCCAGTCTCTTGCCCAGCAAGGGTTTCACGATGGGGCGGAACGCGGCGATCCATCCGGACGCGACGAACCATCCATTCCCGCCAGCCAGTTCCGCCTTGCTTCCGAAGCCTATCTGGCCAGACGCGATTCAACGGCCAGGATGTTTTTCGGCTTCTCCGGGATCGATCTTCGCGTCTGATTCTTCCTTCCTGCTCCAGGCGGCCCACAGGGGCTTCGGGGCCTCGCCATGGCTGGCGGGACGATCCGCCATCGTCTAGGATCGCCGCCGCATGGAACCAGACACACCCCCTTCCTCCCCGCCTCTCTCGCGCCCTTCCCCCCCGCGATTGCTGTTCCTCGTCACCGAGGACTGGTATTTCTGCTCGCATCGCCTGCCGATCGCCCGCGCCCTGCGTGATGCCGGATTTCATGTCGCTGTTG
>JBJHAU010000068.1:0-10227 GCA_050480665.1 Alphaproteobacteria bacterium
CAAGCCGGCCACCTATGTGTTGAGTTACTGACCGCAGGGACCGCGTCTAGGCTGGACCACCTACCACCGGCCCCCCTGCTAGGAACGGCGCATACTAGTGAGCGCCATACGGACCGTCAACACATGATTTCCGGTTTTCAGGGGGATTTTCAGGTGGTTTTTCGAAGGGATTTTCAAGGATGTCTCCAGGGGCATCCAGGGCGCAAGGCGACGGCCCCGAACCAAGACCCCGAGCCACGGCCCCGCGCCGGAAATCCGGGTGTTTGCGGCAGGTTATCGGCCCGCTGCAAACGCCCGGGAACCCATGGCGCCTCTCTCAGGCGCTCTCTTTCCTGTCGTCATCGGATCCGTCGGGCTCGGTGCCGGCAACACCTGCGGCTTCCAGCCGTGCCGCGTTCTCTTCGCGAAGGGCGGTGAACTCTCGATCCCGAACACTGGCCAGAGCCTTGATCTGGTTGATCATGGCCCCTGTTCCGGCAGGGATCAGACGGCCAACAATGACATTTTCCTTCAGCCCCACCAGACGATCCCGTTTTCCGCCCACGGCCGCCTCGGTCAGCACCCGGGTGGTTTCCTGGAACGAGGCCGCCGAGATGAAGGAACTCGTGGCCAGGGACGCCTTGGTAATGCCCTGAAGCACCGGCATGGCCTGGGCGGGCTTGAGCCCTTCCGCCGCCATCTTCGCGTTGGTTTCCTCGAACTCCAGACGATCCACCGTTTCCCCGAGCAGATAGGTCGTTTCTCCGGGATCGGTGACCTCGACCTTCTGAAGCATCTGACGGATCATGACCTCGATATGCTTGTCATTGATCCGCACGCCCTGAAGCCGATAGACATCCTGCACCTCGCGGACAAGGTAATCGGCCAGGGCCTCGACCCCGAGGATTCTGAGAATGTCATGGGGCACATGGCTGCCATCCATGAGCGGATCGCCGACCTCGACATATTCGCCCTCGCGAACCGCAATCGGGCGATCCTTGGGCAGAAGATATTCCATCGGCTCCCCTTCATCCGGGCGAACGATGACCCGCCGCTTGGACTTGTAGTCCTTCCCGAACTCGACCCGACCGGCAGACTCCGAGAGAACGGCGAAGTCCTTCGGCTTGCGCGCCTCGAACAGCTCCGCAACCCTGGGCAGGCCGCCTGTGATGTCACGGGTCTTTCCGGATTCACGGGGAATGCGGGCCAGAACATCTCCGGGATGAACCTTGGCGCCGTTATCGACCCTGAGAATCATTCCGGGCGACATGTATTCGCGGGCCTCATGACCGTTGGGCAGAACCACGACCTCGCCATTCTCGTCACGCAATGTGATTCGCGGGCGCAACTCGGCCGTTTTCTTGTCCTGGGATTTCCAGTCGAAGACCTCGCGCGAGGAAATCCCCGTGGTTTCATCCACCACTTCGCGATAGGAAACACCCTCGATGAGATCGACATAATTGGCGAAGCCGGCGGCCTGGCTGATGATCGGCGCGGTATAGGGATCCCATTCCGCCAGACGATCGCCCTTGGCAACCATGCCCCCCTCCTCGACCTGAAGCCGGGCGCCATAGGGCACCTTGTAACGAGCCACGACCCGCCCGGACTCGTCTTCAAGGGCGATTTCGCAGTTGCGCCCCATCACCACGGGACGTCCTTCGGAATCGGTGACCGTATTGCGGTTGTGAATGACCACCTTGCCATCGGACGCGGCTTCGACGCTGGACTGCTCGGAACTGCGCTGGGCGGCGCCACCGATATGGAAGGTTCGCATGGTCAGCTGGGTTCCAGGCTCGCCGATGGACTGCGCAGCCATGACCCCCACCGCCTCGCCGATGTTGACGACGGTCCCGCGGGCAAGGTCGCGCCCGTAGCACTTGACGCAGATGCCGTTGCGGGACTCGCAGGTCAGCACACTGCGGGTCACCACTTCCTCGACACCGGCACGCTCGATCTCTTCCAACATTTCCTCGTCGATCAGCGTTCCCGCCGCGACGATCAAGTCTCCGGTCACCGGATTCACGATGTCTTCCGCCGGAATCCGGCCAAGAACCCGATCGGCAAGGGATTCGATCACATTGCCGCCATCATCCTTGACCGCCCGGGTCTTCAGCCCCCGCGTGGTGCCGCAATCCTCCTCGACGATGATCGCATCCTGGGCGACATCGACCAGACGCCGGGTCAGATAGCCGGAATTGGCGGTCTTCAGCGCCGTGTCGGCAAGGCCCTTTCGGGCCCCGTGGGTGGAGTTGAAATATTCCAGAACCGTCAGCCCCTCCTTGAAGTTGGAGATGATCGGCGTCTCGATGATCTCGCCCGAGGGCTTCGCCATCAGGCCCCGCATCCCTGCGAGCTGCTTCATCTGGGCTTCCGAGCCACGGGCGCCGGAATGCGCCATCATGTAGACCGAATTGGGCTGCTCGCCGGGCCTGGGGGTGGAAATCCCCTTCATCATTTCCTTGGACACGGCATCGGTGCATCGCGACCAGGCATCCACGACCTTGTTGTATTTCTCACCCTGGGTGATCAGGCCATCCAGATACTGCTGTTCGTATTCCTCGATCTGCTCCTGGGTTTCGCGAACCAGCGTTTCCTTGGTTTCGGGGATCACAAGATCATCCTTGCCGAAGGAAATCCCGGCCCGGAAGGCATGGCCGAAGCCAAGGGCCATCAGCCGGTCGCAGAAGATCACCGTCTCCTTCTGGCCGCAGTTGCGATAGACGACATCGATCAGCTTCGTCACCTGGCGCTTGGTCAGCACGGTGTTGACGAGATCGAACCCGATTTCCGGGGTCTTCGGAACGATTTCGTGAATCAGGATTCGTCCGGGCGTGGTCTCGACCATCTTGGTCACGGGGGTTCTGTCGGCATCGAAGCTCTGAACCCGTGTCCGGATCTTCGAATGCAGGGTCACCGCCCCGCTGTCCAGCGCCTGATGCACCTCGCCGATGGTGCCGAGCGCCATGCCCTGGCCGGGGGCGCTCTCATCCTCAAGCGACATGTAATAGAGGCCAAGGATGATGTCCTGGGTCGGCACGATGATCGGATTGCCGTTGGCCGGGCTGAGAATGTTGTTGGTGGACATCATCAGCACCCGCGCCTCGAGCTGGGCTTCCAGGGACAGCGGCACATGAACCGCCATCTGGTCGCCATCGAAGTCGGCGTTGAAGGCGGCGCAGACGAGGGGATGAAGCTGGATCGCCTTGCCCTCGACCAGAACCGGCTCGAAAGCCTGGATGCCGAGCCTGTGCAGGGTCGGCGCGCGGTTCAGCATGACCGGATGTTCGCGGATCACCTCGTCCAGGATGTCCCAGACCTCGGGCCGCTCCTTCTCCACCATCCGCTTGGCCGCCTTGATGGTGGTCGCCATCCCGTACAGTTCGAGCCTGGAATAGATGAAGGGCTTGAACAGTTCGAGGGCCATCTTCTTCGGCAGGCCGCACTGGTGAAGCTTCAGCTCCGGGCCGACAACGATGACCGAACGGCCGGAGTAATCCACCCGCTTGCCAAGAAGATTCTGGCGGAACCGTCCCTGCTTTCCCTTCAGCATGTCGCTCAGGGATTTCAGGGGACGCTTGTTGGTCCCGGTGATCACCCGCGCCCTGCGGCCGTTGTCGAACAGGGCGTCCACCGCTTCCTGAAGCATCCGCTTCTCGTTGCGCACGATGATGTCCGGCGCGCGCAGTTCGATCAGCCGCTTCAGCCTGTTGTTGCGGTTGATGACCCGGCGGTAGAGATCGTTGAGATCCGATGTGGCAAAACGGCCGCCATCAAGCGGAACCAGGGGGCGAAGTTCGGGCGGGATGACCGGAACCACCTCGAGAATCATCCATTCGGGCCGGGTCCGGGATTCGATGAAGGCTTCCACCAGCTTCAGCCGGCGGACAAGCTTCTTCCGCTTCGCCTCCGAGTTGGTCTCGCGCAGATCGGTGCGAATGGTCTCGCGATCCTCCTCGAGATTGATGGCCGCCAGCATGTCGCGCAGGGCCTCGGCTCCGATCGCCGCGGCGAAGGCATCATCGCCATACTCGTCCTGTGCCTTGATGTAATCCTCTTCCGTCAGCAACTGGTTCTGCTTCAGGGGGGTCAGGCCAGGCTCCGTCACCACATACTGCTCGAAATACAGGATCCGCTCGAGATCCTTCAGGGTCATGTCGAGCATCAGCCCGATCCGGCTCGGCAGGGACTTCAGGAACCAGATATGGGCGACCGGCGAAGCCAGTTCGATATGGCCCATACGCTCGCGCCGAACCTTGGACAGGGTGACTTCGACACCGCATTTCTCGCAGATGATTCCCCGATACTTCATCCGCTTGTACTTGCCGCACAGGCATTCGTAATCCTTGATCGGCCCGAAGATGCGGGCGCAGAACAGGCCATCGCGTTCCGGCTTGAAGGTCCGATAGTTGATTGTCTCGGGCTTCTTGATTTCCCCGAACGACCATGAGCGGATCCGATCGGGACTGGCGATCGAGATCCGCACCTCATCGAAGCTCTGGGGCGCGGGCTGCTGACCAAAGACTTTCATCAACTCGTTCATCGAGGTCTCCTGCTCGTCATGCCGGGGCGGGCCGGCAACCGGGCGGCGCCTGGCCGCCCGGGAATGGCATGGGCCGTCAAAGGTCCTGCTGGTTCAGTTCCACGTTCAGCCCGAGGGAGCGCAGCTCCTTGACCAGAACGTTGAAGGACTCGGGGATCCCGGCTTCGAATGTGTCGTCGCCGCGCACGATGGCCTCGTAGACCTTGGTGCGGCCCGAGACATCATCCGACTTGACCGTCAGCATTTCCTGAAGGGTATAGGCAGCGCCATAGGCCTCCAGAGCCCAGACCTCCATTTCCCCGAACCGCTGGCCGCCGAACTGGGCCTTGCCCCCCAGCGGCTGCTGGGTCACCAGACTGTAGGGGCCGATGGAGCGGGCATGGATCTTGTCATCGACCAGGTGGTGCAGCTTCAACATGTAGATGTAGCCCACGGTCACCTTGCGATCGAATGTCCGGCCCGTGCGTCCGTCGACCAGCGTCACCTGACCGGAAGGATCGAGACCTGCCTTTTCCAGCATCCGCACGATATCGTCCTCGCGGGCGCCGTCGAACACCGGAGTTGCCATGGGAACGCCACGCACCTCGTTCTCGGCCAGTTCCACAAGCCCGCCCTGATCAAGGACATCGATCTCTTCCGATGCAATCTTGTCGCCATAGATATCGCGGAAACGATCTTTCAAGGCCTGAATCTCGCCGCCCCGGCGATAGGCTTCGAGCGCCTGGCCGATCTGGCGACCAAGCCCGGCCGAGGCCCAGCCAAGGTGCGTTTCCAGAATCTGGCCGACATTCATGCGCGACGGCACGCCAAGGGGATTGAGCACGATATCGACCGGGGTGCCATCCTCCAGATAGGGCATGTCCTCCACCGGGACGATCTTGGAGACCACACCCTTGTTGCCGTGTCGCCCGGCCATCTTGTCGCCCGGCTGCATCTTCCGCTTCACGGCCACGAAGATCTTCACCGTCTTCATGACCCCCGGGGGCAGATCATCGCCGCGCTGAAGCTTGTCCACCTTGTTTTCGAAGCGGGCATTCACTTCAGCGACCGAGCTGTCGAACTGGCGTCCGGCCTCTTCCAGCTCTCTCATCACCTTGTCGTTGGCAAGGATGACCTGACGGAGCAACCCGTTGGTCATGGTCTCGAAGACGGCTTCGGTGATCCTGGTGCCGGGCGCAAGATCCTTGGGTCCGCCTTCGCAGACCTTTCCGACCAGAAGGTCGCGCAGGCGGCTGCGGAGGCCTCGGGCAAGGATGGCGCGCTCGTCGTCCCGATCCTTCGTCAGACGCTCGATTTCCTCGCGTTCGATGGCCAGGGCACGTTCGTCCTTGTCGATCCCCCGGCGCGAGAAGACCCTGACCTCCACCACTGTTCCGGCCACGCCCGGAGGCAGGCGCAGGGAGGTATCGCGAACATCGGACGCCTTTTCGCCGAAGATCGCGCGCAGCAGCTTCTCTTCGGGGGTCATCGGGCTTTCGCCCTTGGGGGTGACCTTGCCGACGAGAATATCGCCGGGCTGGACCTCGGCACCGATATAGACGATCCCCGCCTCATCGAGGTTGCGCATGGCCTCCTCGCCGACATTGGGGATGTCGCGGGTGATCTCTTCCTGGCCCAGCTTGGTATCGCGGGCCATCACCTCGAATTCCTCGATATGGATCGAGGTGAAGACATCGTCGCGCACGATCCGCTCGGAAAGCAGGATCGAATCCTCGAAGTTGTAGCCGTTCCAGGGCATGAAGGCGACCAGCACGTTGCGGCCAAGGGCCAGTTCCCCGAGATGGGTGGAAGGCCCGTCGGCAATGATATCACCCTTCTCGATGACATCGCCGACCTTCACCAGCGGGCGCTGGTTGATGCAGGTGTTCTGGTTCGAACGCTGGAACTTCAGAAGATTGTAGATATCCACGGTGGATGATGCGGAATCGGTCTGATCGGTGGCGCGGATCACGATCCGGGTGGCATCCACCTGATCGACGATCCCGCCACGCCGCGCCGCCAGGGCCACCCCGGAATCGCGGGCGACCACTTCCTCCATGCCGGTGCCGACCAGCGGGGCATCGGCCCGGAGAAGAGGCACCGCCTGACGCTGCATGTTGGCGCCCATGAGCGCACGGTTGGCATCGTCGTTCTCGAGGAAGGGAACGAGCGAGGCCGCCACCGACACCAGCTGTTTCGGCGAGACATCCATGTAGTTGATGTCCTCGGGACGCGCCATGACGAACTCGCCACCGCTTCGGCAGCTGATGAAATCGGCAACGAAGCGATTGTCATCATCCAGCTCGGCATTGGCCTGGGCCACCGTGTACTTGCCCTCCTGCATCGCCGAGAGGTATTCGACCTCGTCGGTCACCCGACCCTCCACAACCTTGCGGTAGGGGCTCTCGATGAAGCCGTACTTGTTGACCCGGGCATAGGTGGCCAGCGAGTTGATCAGGCCGATATTCGGTCCTTCCGGCGTCTCGATCGGACAGATGCGGCCGTAATGGGTCGGATGCACATCGCGCACCTCGAAGCCGGCACGCTCGCGCGTCAGCCCCCCCGGGCCAAGGGCCGAAAGCCGGCGCTTGTGGGTGATCTCCGAAAGCGGATTGGTCTGATCCATGAACTGGCTCAGCTGGGAAGAGCCGAAGAATTCGCGAACCGCCGCCGCCGCCGGTTTTGCATTGATCAGATCCTGCGGCATCACCGAATCGATGTCGACCGAGCTCATCCTTTCGCGAATCGCCCGCTCCATGCGCAGCAGGCCGATCCGGTACTGGTTCTCCATCAACTCCCCGACCGAGCGCACGCGGCGATTGCCGAGATGATCGATATCGTCGATTTCGCCCCGGCCATCCTTCATTTCGACCAGCGTCTTCACCACGGCAAGGATATCCTCCTTGCGCAGGACGCGCACCTGGTCGTCGGTCTCGATGCCAAGGCGCATGTTCATCTTGACCCGGCCCACCGGCGACAGATCGTAGCGTTCGGAATCGGAAAACAGGCCACGGAACAGGGATTCTGCGGTTTCCGGGGTCGGCGGCTCGCCAGGACGCATGACCCGATAGATATCGGTCAGAGCCTCGGCACGGGTGGTGTTCTTGTCGGCAGCCAGGGTGTTGCGGATGTACGGCCCGACATTGACCCCGTCGATCGCCAGGGTCGCCACCTCGCCGGTGCCGCTCTCGCGCAGGGCGGCAATCGACGATTCGGTCAGTTCCTCGCCCGCTTCGGCGATCACCTCACCGGTCTGCGGGTTGATGTAATCGGCGGCAATGAACCGCCCCACAAGATCCTGATCGGAGACGAGAATGTCCTCAAGCCCGCCTTCGGCCAGACGGCGCGCCGCGCGCGGGGTCATCTTTTCTCCGGCCTTGACCATCACCTTGCCGGTCGCGGCATCGATCAGTTCCGTGTCCAGCTTCACGCCACGGTAGCGCGACGGATCAAAGGCGGTCCGCCAGCCCGACGTTTCGGCCCGGAAGGTGACCGTGTCATAGAAATAGTCGAGAATGTCCTCGGCGCTCATGCCCTCGGCCTCTTCCGGAGAGATTCCCCCCCCGTCCTGGGCGCGGGCTTCGCGCAGTTGCGCGGTCCTTTCGCTGTCGAGGGCCATCAGAAGCGTCGTCACCGGCAGCTTGCGACGGCGGTCGATGCGGACATGCACGATGTCCTTCGCATCGAACTCGAAATCGAGCCAGGATCCGCGATAGGGAATGATGCGGGCGGCGAACAGATACTTGCCCGAGGAATGGGTCTTGCCCTTGTCGTGATCGAAGAACACACCGGGCGAACGATGCATCTGGGAAACGATCACCCGTTCCGTTCCGTTGACGATGAAGGTGCCGTTGGCCGTCATCAGGGGCATGTCGCCCATGTAGACATCCTGTTCCTTGATATCGCGGATCGACCGGGCCCCGGTATCCTCGTCAATATCCCAGACCACGAGACGCAGGGTCACCTTCAGCGGCGCGGCGTAGGTCAGGCTGCGCTGCTGGCATTCATCGACATCGTATTTCGGCTCCTCAAACTCGTACTTCACGAATTCGAGCGTGCCGCGATCCGAGAAATCATTGATCGGAAAGACCGATTTGAAGACCTCCTGAAGACCGGTGTCGGGGCGCTCCTGGGACGGCACATTGACCAGCAGGAAATCGTCGTAGGAGCTCTTCTGCATCTCGATAAGATTGGGCATTGCCACGGCGGCGGGCAGCCGACCGAAATCAAAACGGATGCGCTTGCGACCGGTAAAAGACTTGGCCATGGATCGATCGTCCTCGGTTGCATCATTCAATCAGGGTGAAAGACGAAGGCGGAATGGCCGAAGCGTCTTTCACGATCCCCGCACCGGAACATCCGGCAAACGGGAAGAAGAGGCCGGGGCCGCAGGCGGCCCCGGCATCTGTCTTACTTCAATTCCACCGTGGCGCCGGCACCTTCCAGCTGAGCCTTCAGCTTCTCGGCCTCGGCCTTGTCCACGCCTTCCTTGACCGGCTTGGGCGCACCTTCCACCAGATCCTTGGCTTCCTTCAGCCCAAGGCCGGTGATGGCCCGCACTTCCTTGATGACGTTGATCTTCTTGTCACCGGCGGATGCCAGGATGACATCAAAGCTGTCCTTGGCCTCGGCCTCGGCCGCTGCCGCCGGAGCACCGGCCGCCGCCACCGCGACCGGCGCCGCTGCGGACACGCCCCACTTCTCTTCCAGAAGCTTGGACAGGGCCGCCGCTTCCATCACGGTCAGGGCGGAAAGGTCTTCTGCAATCTTTTCAATATCAGCCATCGTAAACTCCTAAGGGCTTGAACTTCTGTGATTCAGGTCTTGCCGCGCTCAGGCTGCCTCGCCTTTTTCCGCATGGGCACTGATGACACGGGCGATCTGTCCGGCCGGGGCGCTCAGCACCCGGGCCACACGCGTTGCCGGCGTCTGGATCATGCCCACCAGCCTGGCACGCAGTTCATCGAGCGAGGGCAGCTCGGCCAGAGCCTTGATGCCATCGACATCCAGAACCTCCCCCTCCAGCGCGCCGCCGACAAGAACCAGCTTGTCATTGCCCTTGGCGAACTTCACGGCGATCCTGGCCGCCGCGACCGGATCCGAGGACGTTGCAATCGCCGTCGGTCCGATGAAAAGGGAGGAGAGGGATTCGAACTTCGTACCTTGCAGGGCGATACGGGCCAGCCGGTTCTTCGTAACCTTGAAACCGGCACCCGCATCGCGCATATGGCGGCGCAGCTCGGTGGATTCCGCCACCGAGAGCCCCGTGTTCTGGGTCACCACGACCAGCGTGGCAGCCTCGAACAGGGATTTGAGCGAAGCGACCTGATTCTGTTTCTGGATCCGGTCCACTCTCGTCTCCTTGACCAGCCCCCCGGATCGCCGGAGGGCATTGCACTCTGGACCCCCGGGGAAACGCCCCCAGAGGCCCGCTTCCCTGTCCCAGAAGTTCAAGCCCGGCGTCGCCGCCGAACCTGTTTCTGTCTGTGCAGGCGGTTGCCCATTAGGCCGCGGCCTTTTCCGCGGCACCTGCAGTCTTGGACAGGCGGGCGGATCGCTCCGCCCTTTCCGCCGCAAGCGGCGGAATTCCGATCTCCCCGGTCTAGCCGGCGAGGCTTCCCAGATCGAGCCGGACGCCCGGCCCCTGGGTGGACGACATCGAGACCTTCTTCACGTAGGTTCCCTTGGCGCCCGAAGGCTTGGCCTTCACCACCGCGTCATACAGGGCG
>JBJHAU010000069.1:0-10008 GCA_050480665.1 Alphaproteobacteria bacterium
GGTGATCGGGTAGCGGCGGTCGCGGCCGAAGGAACGGCTGGTCAGCTTCACCCCGGGCGGGGCCTGCCTTCGCTTGTATTCGGCAATGTTCACCATGCGCCAGACCCTGAGGACAAGAGCCCGGTCGTGGCCGCGGGCGACGATGGCCTCGGTGGTCAGCGCCTCTTCGATCAACCCCTTCAGGATATCATCGAGGATCTCGTAAGGGGGCAGGCTGTCCTGATCGGTCTGGTCCGGCCGCAGTTCGGCGGTGGGCGCCCGTGTCAGGATCGAATCCGGGATCACCACACGGGCCGGGCCAAGCCCCCCTTCGGGCCGGGTTCCGTTTCGCCAGCGGCAAAGCGCATAGACGGTCGTCTTGTAGACATCCTTCAGAACCGAATAGCCGCCGCACATGTCGCCATAGAGCGTCGAGTAGCCGACCGACATTTCCGACTTGTTGCCGGTGGAAAGCACCAGCGATCCGAACTTGTTCGACAGGGCCATCAGAATCATGCCACGGGCCCGGGCCTGGATGTTTTCCTCAGTCGTATCACGCGCGTGACCGGCGAAGACATCCTTCAGGATGGTCTCGAAGGCTGCCATGGCAGGATCGATGGGAAGAACATCGAAACGAAGTCCGAGCGCCATGGCCAGGGCCTCGGCATCGTCGCGGCTCCGTTGCGAGGTATAGGGCGACGGCATCAGAACGCCGTGAACCCGATCGGCCCCCAGGGCATCCACGGCGACCGCCGCCGTCAGCGCCGAATCGACCCCGCCCGACAGCCCGATCAGAACCCCTGGAAAGGCATTCTTTTCCACATAGTCGCGGAGACCGAGCACCATCGCCCGGTACAGCATGTCCGGGCCCTGCGGTTCCGCCTCGATCGGCCCCGGCCGGGGCACCAGCGTGGCGCCCGCACGCGCGAAGGTCACGGCGCGGAAATCGGGGGCAAAGCTCTTCAGCCGGGCCTGCGCGGTGCCGCTGTGGTCGAGCACGAAGCTTGCGCCGTCGAAGACCAGCTCGTCCTGCCCCCCCACCTGGTTCACATAGGCAAGCGCCCGCCCGGTCGCCCGGATGCGTGCGAGGGCAGGATCCAGCCTCGCATGCCCCTTGTCCGCCTCGAAGGGTGATCCGTTGATGACCAGAAGCAGTTCCGCCCCCTGCCGGGCAAGCTGTTCGGCAGGGCCTTCGCGCCACATGTCCTCGCAGATCAGAACGCCCAGCATGTTGCCGCGAAAAGGCAGCGGATCGGGCAAGGGGCCGGTTGCGAACACCCGAACCTCGTCGAAAACGCCGTAATTGGGCAGGGCATGCTTGCGGACGACCCCGGCAATCCGCCCTTCCTCAAGCAGCAGGGCCGCATTGTAGAGCAGACCATCCTGGCGCCAGGGCGCCCCGACCAGAAGGGCGGGCCCGGTGCCCGTTTCTTTCGCCAGTTCCTGCACCGTCGCCGCCACCGCATCGATGAATCCCGTCCTCAGCACCAGGTCTTCGGGGGGATAGCCGGACACGGAAAGCTCCGGGCACAGAACAAGATCGCAGCCCGAAGCGGCCCCCGCCCGCCGCGCTTCGGCGATCAGGCTTCGGTTACCATCCAGATCCCCAACCGTGGGGTTGATCTGGGCAAGGCCAAGGGTGAGGGAATCGGTCATGAGCGTCGCATGGCGCGGTTTGCAGGAGCCGGGGCCGGGATCCGGGGCAAGGCTCCCGGGCCGGAACCCGGGCCGGAATTCCGGTCAGGGATCCGTGAGGGACAGGACACAATCAGGAAATCGCCCGGATCCGGGCAGGGGAACCATTCACGCGTTCCTGCTTCAGCATTTCCGCCATCACGAAGGCAAGCTCCAGAGCCTGGCTGGCATTGAGGCGCGGATCGCAATGGGTATGGTAACGGTCTCCAAGCCCGGATTCGGTGATCGCCTGGGCCCCGCCCACGCATTCGGTGACATCCTGACCGGTCATTTCCAGATGAACACCGCCGGCATGGGTGCCTTCGGCGGCATGGACACTGAAGAAGCAGCGCACCTCGTCCAGAATGGCTTCGATATGACGGGTCTTGTAGCCGCTCGACGACTTGACGGTGTTGGCATGCATGGGATCGCAGGACCAGACCACCACGCGCCCTTCCCGTTCCACCGCGCGGATCAGCAACGGCAGACGCTCGGCCAGGGTCTTCGCGCCCATGCGCACGATCACCGTCATCCGTCCCGGCACATTCTCAGGGTTAAGGGCATCGATCAGCCGCAGAAGATCGTCCGGTTCCAGGCTTGGTCCGGCCTTGATCCCGACGGGGTTGTGGATGCCGCGCAGGAATTCCACCTGGGCATTGTCCGCCTGACGGGTACGGTCGCCGATCCACAGCATGTGGGCCGAACAGTCGTAAAATTTTCCGGTCAGGGAATCGACACGGGTCAGCGCTTCCTCATACCCGAGCAGCAGCGCCTCGTGAGAGGTGAAGAAATCGGTCTCGCGGATCTGGGGCGTCGTTTCCGAGGTCAGGCCGCAGGCCGCCATGAAGCAGAGCGTTTCATCAATCCGGTCGCAGAGCTCGCGATAGCGCTTTCCCTCGGGGCTTGCCTCGACGAAGCCGAGGGTCCAGCGATGAACCTGATGAAGATCGGCATAGCCGCCCTGGGAAAAGGCCCGCAGAAGATTGAGCGTCGCCGCCGACTGGCTGTACGCCTGGATCAGCCGTTCGGGGTCCGGCCGCCGCGCCTCTTCGTTGAACTCCATGCCGTTGATCATGTCGCCGCGATAACTGGGCAGGGTCAGACCGTCGCGGGTCTCCGTCGGATCGGAACGGGGCTTGGCGAACTGGCCGGCCATGCGGCCGACCTTCACCACCGGCAGCCCTGCCCCAAAGGTCAGCACCACCGCCATCTGCAGGAGAACCCGGAAGCTGTCCCGAATGGTGTCGGGATGAAATTCCGCGAAGCTTTCCGCGCAATCGCCGCCCTGGAGAAGGAATCCCTTTCCCTTGGCCACCTTGGCCAGCTCGGCGGTCAGATGCCGCGCTTCCCCGGCGAAAACCAGGGGCGGGTAGTTGGACAGACGATCCTCGACAACCGAAAGCCTGGCCGGATCGGGCCAGTCGGGCTGCTGCTGGATGGGTTTGTCACGCCAGCTGGATGGCGTCCATTTCGCGGCCATGAGCCTTCCTCGAAGCAGGGGCCCCGAAAAGGTTCGGGGATGAACCGGGGTTTATACGCCCGATCGGCCACGATTTCCAGCCCCGCCGGTCTTCAGGTCGAAGGCTCGTAGAGCAGCACGAGCTCTTCGCTGGTGGTGGGATGAAGGGCCATGGTGGCGTCGAACTGTTCCTTGGTCAGCCCCGCCTTGACGGCGATGGCGAGGGACTGAACCATCTCGGCCGCTTCCGCGCAAAGCAGGTGGGCTCCCAGAACGCGACGGCTTTGCCGGTCGACGACAAGCTTGATCATCGCACGAGTCTCGCGACCGGTCAGGCTATGCTTCAGGGGGCGAAACCGCGTCTTGTAGATTTCCACCTCCGGGTAGGCCGATCGGGCCTCGGCCTCGGTCATGCCGACGGTGCCGATCTCGGGATGGGTGAACACCGCGGTCGGCACATGCCCGTGATCCGGCGTTCGGGGGTTTCCCCCGAACAGGGTGTCGATCAGGCAGATCGCTTCATGGATCGCCACCGGGGTGAGGTTGAGCCGATCGGTGACATCGCCGATGGCATGAATATGGGGAACCGAGGTGGTCGAGAAGGCATCCACCAGAACTTCGCCCTTCCCGCCAAGCCGCACCCCGGCCTCGGCCAGGCCAAGCCCTTCGGTGTTGGGCCGCCGGCCCACCGCCATGAGGATCTGATCGGCCGAAAGGCTTTCCCCGTCAGGGGTTCGCGCGCAAAGCGCCGCACCCTGGCGCTCGATCGCCTCGAACACGGTATGGAAGCGGAAACGGATGCCTCTGGCGCGCATCTCCTCTTCCAGGGAGACGCGAAGATCGTCGTCGAAACCGCGCAGCACCCCCTCGCCGCGATAGACCACCGTGGTGTCGACCCCGAGACCGTTGAAGATGCAGGCCAGTTCGACCGCGATATAGCCCCCGCCCGCGATGAGAATGCTTTCCGGCAGGCGCGGAAGATCGAACACCTCGTCGGAGGTGATGGCCAGTTCGATCCCCGGGATCGTAGGCAGCCAGGGCCGGCCGCCGGTGGCGATCAGAATCCGGGCGGCGCGCACCCGCGCATCGCCGATTCGCACCGTATGCGGATCCTCGAGAACGGCGCGCCCCGGAAACAGCGCGACCCCGGCCTTCTTCAGGTTGGTGCTGTAGATCCCTTCCAGCCGGGCAAGTTCCTTCCGTTTCGCCGCCACCAGCCGGGACCAGTCGAAAGATGGCGTACCGACCGACCAGCCATAGGCCAGGGCATCCTCGAAGCTTTCGGAAAAATGGGAAGCATAGGCATAGAGCTTCTTCGGGATGCAGCCCCGATGGACGCAGGTGCCGCCGACCGTCCAGGCCTCGGCCAGACCGGAACGCAACCCCATGGCCCCGGCCAGACGGGCAGCACGGACTCCGCCAGAGCCCGCGCCGATGGTAAACAGGTCGAAATCGAAGGCGCTCATGGTGCGTTTCGTGTCACGAACCGATCCCGCCCATGCACAGATACTTGATCTCCAGAAACTCCTCGATCCCGTATTTCGACCCTTCGCGGCCAATACCGGATTCCTTGATGCCGCCGAACGGCGCGACCTCGGTCGAGATGATGCCTTCGTTGATTCCGACAATGCCGTATTCGAGCCCCTCGGCAACCCGCCAGATGCGGCCGACATCACGCGCATAGAAATAGGAGGCAAGGCCGAATTCCGTATCGTTGGCCATCCGGATGGCCTCTTTCTCGGTCTTGAAGCGGAACACCGGCGCGAGCGGGCCAAAGGTCTCTTCCTTTGCGACCTTCATGCGCCGGTTGGCATCGGCGATCACCGTCGGCTCGAAGAAGGAGCCGCCCAGCTTGTGTCGCTTGCCGCCGATCAGAACACGGCCACCCTTGTCCACCGCATCGGCAATGTGTTCTTCCACCTTCTCGACGGCATGGATATCGATCAGCGGACCCTGGGTCACACCCTTGGCGGTGCCCGGCCCGACCTTCAGCCTGGCCACTGCGGCCACCAGCTTCTTGATGAAGGCGTCATAAACGCCATCCTGGACCATCAGCCGGTTGGCGCAGACACAGGTCTGTCCGGTGTTGCGATATTTCGAAGCCAGCGCCCCGGCCACGGCGGCATCCAGATCGGCATCGTCAAAGACGATGAACGGCGCATTGCCGCCGAGTTCGAGGGCCATCTTCTTCACGGTGCCGGCGCATTGTTCCATCAGCAGCTTGCCGATCTCGGTGGAGCCGGTGAAGGACAGCTTGCGCACGGCCGGATTGGCAGTCAGTTCCGCGCCCTGTTCCGAGGCCGAGCCGGTGATCACGTTGAACACCCCCGGCGGAACACCCGCCCTTTCGGCAAGAACGGCAAGGGCGGTCGCCGAATAGGGGGTCTGGGAAGCAGGGCGGCACACCACGGTGCAGCCGGCGGCAAGGGCCGGTGCGGCCTTGCGGGTGATCATCGCCGAAGGAAAGTTCCAGGGGGTGATCGCGGCGACCACGCCGATGGGTTCCTTGATCACGACGATCCGACGCCCCGCCACGTTCTGGGGAATGGTATCGCCATAGACCCGCTTCGCCTCTTCCGCGAACCATTCGATGAACGAGGCGGAATAGACAACCTCGCCCTTCGCTTCCGCCAGCGGCTTGCCCTGTTCGAGGGTCATGATCATGGCCAGATCATCGGCATGGGCCATCATCAGCTCGTAGAAACGTCGCAGGATCGCAGAGCGTTCCTTGGCCGTCCTGGCGCGCCATGCGGGCAGGGCCTTCTCGGCCGCCCTGATGGCCGCCCGTGTCTCGGCGCGACCGAGCTTCGGCATGGTGCCAAGCCGCTTGCCATTGGCCGGATTGGTGACAGGGAATGTCGCCTTGTCGGCAGCATCGACCCAACCGCCATCGATGTAGCATTGCTGGCGGAACAGTTTCGAATCCTTGAGTTTCATCGGAACCTCTGCTGGGGAAAACATCGGGCGTGCCCGGACGGGCGATCGGCCGTACTATAACACCCCGCCCCCGGCACTGTTAATGGCCCATTCCGGGCACCGCACAGGGGTGAGCCCGTTCAGGACAGACCATGTCGATCGATCCCGCCGCTGTCTCTTCGCGTTTCGGGTTCGTCCTGCCCGGCCTTTCCGTGCTGCTGCTGAGCCTTGTGCTCGCTGCTCCCGCGCAAGACATCCGCGCGGCCGAGCCCGTACCGGAAACGGTCATCTTCACCACCCTGCATCCCGATGGCGTCTCCCTGCGCGCCCATCTTCTCAGGCCGGAAGGGCCGGGCCCGTTCCCCGCCGTGGTGCTGCTGCATGGCTGTGGCGGCGCGGTAACGGCCCGGGGCCGGATCGGGGCGCGGCATCGTGACTGGATGGAGCGCTTCGTCGCCAATGGCATCGTCGCCCTGCTGGTCGACAGTTTCACGCCGCGCGGCTACCGCGCCATCTGCGAGATGCGCAACCGGCCCATCACCTCTGATCTTGATCGCCCTTACGATGCCTATGCCGCGCTGGCATGGCTGCGGGATCATCCCCTTGTCCGGCCCGAACGCATCGCCGTGATGGGATGGTCCCACGGCGCGAACACCGTGCTTGCCACGATCACCGAACCGGCCATCCGGCGCACGGGCTGGACCGGACCCGGCTTTGTGGCCGCCGTCGCCTTCTACCCCGGCTGCAGCACCCTCAGCCGCAGCGACTACCGTCCGACGGTGCCGTTGCTCATGCAGCTGGGAGGCGCCGACGACTGGACCCCTGCCGCACCCTGCGAACGTCTCGCCGCGCGAGCCGCAGAAGCGGGGCTGCCGGTGGAGTCAGACACCTACCCCGGGGCCCATCACGGCTTCGATACCCCCACCGGCACGGTCAGAGCCAGGCTCGCCGGCAATCGTTCGGGAACCCGCACGGTTCATGCCGGGCGCAACCCGGAAGCCGCCACACGGGCCATCGCGCGCACGATCCCTTGGCTGGTCGAACGGCTGAACTAGGCGCCTGCCCTATTCCACCGTCACCGATTTGGCAAGATTGCGGGGCTGGTCGACATCGGTGCCCCGCAGAACGGCAGCGTGATAGGCCAGCAGCTGCATCGGGATCGTGTAGAGGATCGGGGCCACGAAGGGATCGACGGCCGGCAGTTCGATGGTGGCCGCCGCCAGCCGGCCAAGGCGATCGATTCCTTTGGCATCGGACAGGAAGATCACACGTCCGCCCCGGGCAATCACCTCCTGCATGTTCGAGGCGGTCTTGTCGAACAGGGAATCCGAGGGCGCGACAACGATGATCGGGATATCCTTGTCGATCAGCGCGATCGGCCCATGCTTCATCTCGCCGGCGGCAAAGCCTTCCGCCGGCACATAGGTGATTTCCTTGAGTTTCAGGGCGCCCTCGAGGGCCACGGGAAAGCCTGTTCCACGTCCGAGAAACAGAACATGGCGGGCCGAGGCCACTTCCTCGGCAAGTTCCCGCAGGCGACCGTCATGGGTCAGCACCTCACCCGCCCGCGAAGGCAGCTCGGCAAGGGCTTCCGTCAGGGCCGCTTCCCGACCATGATCGATGGCGCCACGTGCGCGGGCGGCCGCGATGGCCATCACCGCGAGCACCGTCAGCTGGGTGGTGAAGGCCTTGGTCGAGGCCACCCCGACCTCCGGTCCGGCATGGGTCACCAGAACCCCGTCCGCCTCTCGCGCCATCGTGCTTTCGGCGACATTCACGATGGACAGGATCTTTTGGCCCTGATCGCGGCCAAGGCGCAACGCGGCCAGGGTGTCGGCGGTTTCCCCCGATTGCGAGATTCCCATCATCGCGCCTCCGGGTGGCAGGATCGGAGCGCGGTAGCGGAATTCGGAAGCAACCTCGACCGGGGCAGGAAGCCTCGCCAGCCCTTCCAGCCAGTAGCGGGCGATCAGGGCCGCATGCCACGATGTGCCACAGGCCACAAGTCCCAGACGTTCCAGAGACGCAAAATCGACCGGAAGGGGCGGCAGGGTCACGGTTTCGCGGGCCGGATTGAAATACCCGGACAGGGTATCCCCGATCACCGTCGGCTGCTCGTAGATCTCCTTCAGCATGAAGTGCGGGAAACGATCCTTGGCCACCGCGGCGCCGAGATCGGCGGTTTCGCGAAGCGGGCGGACAACGGCACGCCCGCCGGCATCGCGGATATGGCAGCCCGCCCGGCTCAGCACGGCCATGTCGCCATCTTCCAGATAGGTGATCCGGCGGGTCAGCCCGGCCAGGGCCAGGGCATCGGAGCCGAGAAACATCTCGCCATCGCCATGACCCACCGCAAGGGGGCTGCCACGTCTTGCGCCGATCAGCAGTTCGGGATGCCCGGCAAAAAGAAGGGCCAGGGCAAAGGCGCCTTCCAGTCTGGCGACGGCCCGCATCGCGGCCTCTTCCGGTGCCGCGCCCTCGCGCAGGAAGCGGCTCAGCAGATGCACCACCACTTCGCTGTCGGTGTCGCTCTCGAAGCGGCATCCCGCGCCCTCCAGTTCCGATTTCAGGGCCTGAAAGTTCTCGATGATGCCATTGTGCACCACGGCGACATGGGCGTTGCCATGGGGATGCGCATTGGTCTCGCTGGGGATTCCATGGGTTGCCCAGCGGGTATGGCCGATCCCGGTCACGCCGGGAAGCGGATCGTGGCCGATCACCGCTTCCAGACGGGAGATCTTTCCCTCGGCGCGACGCCGTTCGATCCGGCCATCGACAAGGGTGGCGATCCCGGCGGAATCATAGCCGCGATATTCCAGCCGACGCAGGCCGGACACCAGCAGGGGGGTCACGGGGGCAACGCCGATGATTCCGATGATCCCGCACATGTCAGGGAGGTTCCCTCAATCCCCGTGGCCGGAACGCGCGACGCTCTTGCGGGCGCGATAGGCCTTGGCCCCTTCGGGACGATCCTTGCGTCCGGCCCGAACCACGGACAACGCATCCGGCGCCACATCCCGGTCGATCACCGATCCCGCCCCGATCACCGCGCCGTCGCCAATCGTCACCGGCGCGATGAAGGCCGTGTTGGATCCGACGAACACCCCGGCCCCGATCTCGGTTCTGTGCTTGGCAAAACCGTCGTAATTGCAGGTGATGGTGCCGGCGCCGAGATTGCTTCCGGAACCGACCCTGGCATCGCCCACATAAGAGAGATGGTTGATCTTGGCGCCGGGCTCGATCTCCGCCGCCTTGATCTCGACGAAATTGCCGATATGCGCGCCCGCGCCGATCCTCGCGCCGGGCCTGAGCCTGGCAAACGGGCCGATGATCGCCCCGGCATCGATCTGTGCCCCCTCGATATGGCAATAGGGGCGGATTTCCACGCCATCGGCAATCGTCACGTCGGGCCCGATCACCACATGGGGCCCGATCACCACATCCTGACCGATCCGGGTATCGGCCGAAAGATAAACCGTTGCGGGATCGATCAGGCTTGCCCCCCCGGCAAGGGCGCCTTCGCGCAGCCGTGCCTGCATGGCGGCCTCGGCGCGGGCCAGATCCGCGCGGGCGTTCACGCCCATCAGGCTTTCGTGGGGTGCTACGGCAAGGCCGGAGGCCAGCCCTTCCTCCCGGGCCAGGGCCACGGCATCGGTCAGATAGAGTTCATTGCGGGCATTCTGCGGTTTCAGCCGCGCAAGAAGTCGCGCCAGAAGAGCCCCGCCGGAAGCCGCCATGAGACCGGAATTGCACAGGGTCACGGCCTTCTCTTCCGGGGTGGCATCGGCCGCCTCGACAATCCGGGCAAGTCCGCCGTAAGGCTCACGAATCATCCGCCCGTAGGCGTGGTCGCCGGAATGCCCGAACCCGCGAACGGACTGGCATCCCTGTGGCACGCGGGTGGCCTGCTCGGCTGGATCGTCGGTCAACCGTTGGTGTGGGCTTTGTCGCAGTGGGGTGCGGTCGCGGTCATCGTGGCG
>JBJHAU010000070.1:0-9993 GCA_050480665.1 Alphaproteobacteria bacterium
AATTCCCGCGTGCGGCTTTCGATCAGCGCTTCGGCCGTCTCGCGTGCCTGCCGCTCGCGCGCGAGACGGCGTCGCAGGTAATCGAGGGTGCTGGGATCGGTACCGGACATGCTGGATGGACCTTGTGCCGGGTTAGGGCCTGTGGGAACGGAGAAGCGTGAACCGGCAGGTGTGGTCGTTCCCATCCCGGCCATCTTCACGCTCGATCGTCAGGGTCTCGCTGAAATGTTCGGCGCAGCCTTCGATCAGCCCATGTGCCAGATCGGCAAGGGGACGGTGCGAATGATACTCCATGATCATGCTGTCGGGGCCGTTGCGATGGCAGAGGAAGCGTGGCAGTTCGGCATCGGCATAGAGCTTGCGAACCTCGATGTGGATCGTGCTGTCGACCGATTCGAGAAAGCTGAAACTGTCCCCGATTCCTGAAAACAGATCCGGATAGATCGTGAAGAACCGCCCGAACAGCCAGTGACCATAGGCCCGGACCAGCTGATCGGTGGCGATTCCGGTCTTGCGGGACAAGGCGCCCACAAGGTCGAACAACTCCTTGTGATCATAGGTGCCGACGGCGGTGTAGGCGCAGCCCGAAGGCGGTGCAACGGATTCGATCACCTCTTCCGTCGTATCCGGGCCGAAGCGGCTGTCGAGCATGTCGAGAAACTCGGTAAAGACGATCCCCTTCATGGTGGGGGGTACTCCTGTGCTGAGGGTTCTGTTTGCGAAAGATGCGATGGTGATGGGTCAGCCCGGCTCCAACCAGCGCCCTGCCCTTGCGTCGTCGCTTGCGCGGGAATCCACCCACCGATCCCCCTCGGGCGTCTCTTCCCGCTTCCAGAACGGCGCTTTGGTCTTGAGCCAGTCGATCAGGAAGGTGCAGGCTTCGAGCGCCGGTTCGCGATGCGCCGCGGCGCAGGCGACGAGAACGATTCCCTCTCCCGGAAGCAGCCGCCCGTAGCGATGCAGGATCAGGCAGGCATCGAGCGGCCAGCGCCGCCGTGCGTCTTCCTCGATCCGGGCCAGCATCTTTTCGGTCATGCCGGGGTAATGTTCCAGCGTCATGGCCTGGATGTGTTCATTCTCGTTGCCATCGCCGTCCCGAGGGGCGAAATCGCGGACCAGGCCGACGAAGCAGGCAAGGCCGCCGAGATCGGTACGCCCGGCGGTCAACGCCGCCAGTTCGGCACCGATATCGAAGGGTTCGGTCTGGACCCGGATCATGGCGCCCCGCCTCCCGTGACGGGGGGAAACAGTGCCACTTCCTCGGCCCCAAGGATCGGGCTTTCGGAACTGGCGAATTCCTGATCGACGGCAACGCGAATCAGATCCGGTCGGGCAAGGGCCTCGGCATGGGCCGGGCTGAGGGTGGCGATCCAGGCAACCAGATCGGCCACGGAGATGACCTCCGCCGGGGGAGAGAGGGTTTCCTCGCCAACGCCGATCCGGCTTCGGATCCATGCAAAATAGAGCACCTTCATGCCGGACCTTCCCCGGCCGGGCGATCCTCGGTCGTGTCGGTCAGGTGCCGCACCCCGGAACGCAGGTAATCGTATCCGGTCACGATGGTCAGAAGGGCGGCGAGCCACAGACCGGCGGCGCCGATCTGGGGAAGCATCAGGCTTTCGGGCAGGCTGTTGCCCAGCAGGAGCAGGGCGATGGCGACCATCTGCAGGCCGGTTTTCCATTTGGCAAGATGGCTGACAGGAAGGCCGACACGGATTTCGGCGAGAAATTCGCGCAGCCCCGAGACCAGGATTTCCCGCATCAGGATCACCAGGGCAGGAAGAATCAGCCAGCCCTCGATCCAGTTCACGGCAACCATCATGATCAGCACGGCGGCGACCATGATCTTGTCGGCCACGGGATCGAGAAACCGTCCGAGCCGCGTCACCTGGTCGCGGGCGCGGGCGAGATAGCCGTCGAGGAAGTCGGTCAGCGAGGCGGCGGTGAACAGGGCGAAGGCAACCCAGTGGGCGAGCGGTGTCTCCAGATAGAAGGCCGCCACCACCAGGGGTATCGCGACGATTCGCGACAGTGTCAGTACGGTGGGTAAATTGATTGCCATGGCCGGGAGAGAGTAGCCTTCAATCGCGCCTCAGGGAAGAGACCCGTAGCGGCCTTCGGGCAGCGTGGATCGGGCCGGGTCAGGCCGATTGCTGCATGATGCCGTTCTCGTCCCAGGGGCCGCGGCCATGATGGCGGAGCAGGGCCTCCTTCAATTCCCGGATTTCCCTCTTTTCCCTGGCAGGGTCGAAGCCGGAGGCCTTGCCGAGGATCCGGTGACGAAGCAGAAAATCCAGCAGCACCAGGGCGCTGTTGTATTTGATCGTGTCATGGTCGCGAAGTTCCGCCACCAGCGCACCGGGGTCGCAGCGGCGGAAGGCGATGATTTCGCCATCCTTGTTGTCCGGCACGAAGGCCTCGGGCAGCGCCAGATCGTAGACCGTGAGCTGTTCCCAGCGGGTTCCGTCCGGAACGTCCATCAGGTAATGCAGGCGATGAACCCGTTGCGCCTTCCGGGCGAGCGTGGCGGGAATGCCGGCTTCTTCCCAGCCTTCCTGAATCATGGCCTCTTTCGCGGAAAGGCCGATGGCCTGTCCTCCGACGGCCAGCGTATCGAACTTGCCCGGCGCCGTCGTGGCCATCCAGCTGCGTTGCGCCAGCCAGATGGCTTCAACGTCTGCGGGGTTGTCCCTGGCCACATAGCCGTTCAACTGGGCCTTGCGGGCGGCGATGCCAAGGGCCACCACGGCGCCTCGATCCATCTGGAACAGGGGCGCGGAATCCCAGTCGCTGGCGACCGGAAAGATTTCCTCGCGGATCCGCGCGATCAATCCCTTTCGGAAAAGCCAGTGAACCACGGCCTCCATGGCCTCGGACCGTGCCTTGAAGCCGCGGATTCGTGGATCAAGGCAAACCGATTGCCTGTCGACAATGATCCCGGGCGCCCCCTGAAGACTGCGGGCCAGATCATGACGGACCCGCCCGACGGGAAGAGGGCGTTCTCCTTCCGTGACCAGAAAGGGACGAAAGCCCGAGGGGTCATGGCGATGACACGTCGCGACGTGGCGCGCCAGACCGGATTCCATCGCCATGGTCATGCGGTCGCCTTCAGGGGATGGGGGTCCGCTTCGGTGGACTGGAGCAGGGGGCGCTCCGGGGCAAGGGAGCCGATGGTCTCCGCTCCTCTTCCCGTGTCCCCCCTGTCCGATGCCGGAAAGGCCAGGGTCTCGGCGATGGGAAAACGCACGGTCACCGGCTTCCCGTTCTCGATGGGCCGGGTGTTCACCAGACCCAGGCCAAGCCCGCCTTCGCCATCAACCCGGATTCGCCATTGGCGGCCTTCGAAGATGCTGTTGCGAACCGCCCCGGCGAGACGATTCAATCCTTCGCTGGCCGCAGGAGCAGCCTCATCGACCGGGGTCGTGTGGTCTGAGGCCAGGTCGATCGACGCCGGGTGCAGCATGATCGTGACCGGGCTGCCTTCCGGCAGATCGGCCTCTGTTCCACGCAGCAGGGCGACGATCCTTTGCGAACCGATCCAGGCTTCGTGATGATCGGTATCGAGCCTTGCGCCCAGCCGTGCGGGAATGCGGCTGTCAAAACCGGCCATGGCCGCGACCCACGCGGATTGCGGGGAGGAAAACAGGGCCGCCGGCGTGCCGAGCTGCTCGATCCTGCCCTCGCGCATGACCAGGAGCCGATCCGCAAAGGCACAGGCTTCCAGCGGATCGTGGGTGACGTAGACAACCGTCTTGCCAAGCCGCTGGAACAGGTCGGCGAATTCATGGCGCATGGCCATCCGCAGCTGGACATCCAGATTGGAAAGGGGTTCATCGAACAGCAGGATGGAGGGATCCGTCGCGAGGGCCCGGGCAATGGCGACGCGCTGCCTCTGCCCGCCCGACAACTGCCGGGGGTAGCGGGAATCCATGCCGGATATCTGGAGCAGATCGAGCAGGGCTCCGATCCGCTCCCTTTGGGCATCCCTGGCCATGCCCTTGCAGACCAGGCCATAGCCGATGATGTCGCGAACCCTCATGTGGGGCCACAGCGCATAGTCCTGAAAGACCATGTTGATGTTGCGCCGTTCCGGCGGCAGGTGAAGCGAGGGGCCGGTGATGGTCTGGCCATCGACGGCAATCTGCCCCCCATCGGGACGATCAATCCCGGCAATCATCGAAAGAAGGGTGGATTTTCCGCAACCGGAGGGGCCGAGCACCGAAAGCACTTCGCCGGCCTCGACATCGAGATCAAGGTTGTCGAGGGCGTTCATCAGGCCATAGCGCTTGGTCAGCCCGCGAATGCGGAGGCCGCCGGATGGTTCCAGAGGACGTTTCATGATTTCCCCCTCAATGCCTTGCCGCGACCGCGTCGGGCCCGGTGTTCCCTTGTGCCTGAGCCGTGGCGCCGGGATGATACAGTTTCGCGATCAGAGTCTGAAGCCCAAGAATGATGGCCACGGTGATCGCCGCCGCCAGCAATGTGCCGGCGGTGGACAGGCCGAAATCGCCCTGCTGGAACTGTCGGTTGATGGTGACGGGAATCACCTCGAATCCCGGCGGTCTCAGGATCGACGTGACGGCAAGGTCGAAGACCGAGGATCCGAAGGCCGCCAGGGTGGCCGAAACCACGGCGCCGATCATCAACGGGGCCAGAATCGTCCGAATCCTTCGCATCAGGGATGCGCCCTGCATTGCAGCGGCATCAAGGAAGCTTCCGGGAATCTGTGCAATGGCGCCGAGCAGAAGCCGAACGGTGACCGGAATGGAACCCGCAATCGCGGCGAGAACCAGAATCGCCGGTTCCCCGTAAAGACTGAGGCCAAGGGAATCCAGCCACTTCTGGTTCCACACGAAGATGTATCCCACTCCGAGAATTACCCCCGGCACGGCGAGGGTGGCCGTGCAGGTCACATCGATCAGCCGGGCCAGGGCAAACCTGCTGAACGTCAGAAGATAGGCGCAGGCCAGCCCGAGGATGATGCTGCCGATTCCCGCCAGACCGGCAATCGTGAAGGAGTTGATCAGGCTTTCGCGCATGCGCGAGCCCGGTGCCAGGGTTTCGGCGAAATGCTGAAGGGTCAGGTTGTCGAGGGCAAGTCCTCCGGAAAGGCTTTTCATGATCGAGACCAGAAAACTGGTGCCGAGCGGGATGACGAAGGCAAGACACAGGAAACCGCCGGTGACCAGGCTGAAAATCCAGCCTCTCCGCGAATGGGTGCGTTCCGGCTCCCGGGCGGAGGCGGTCAGAAAATCGAAGAAGGATCGGCGGACCACCCAGAAATGGAACATGACGGCGGCCATCAGGATCAGCACGAGGTAGAAGGACAGCACGCCGGCCAGATCGAAGCGGATCGGCGCCTGGTTGATGGCCGTGTAGATCGAATAGGTGAGCGTCGGGAAGCGATAGGTTGTCGCCAGCGCGGCCGGCAAGCCGAAGTCGCCCACCGTATCGACGAAGACGAGAACGGCTCCCGCGACGATGGCTGGAAGCAGCAGTGGCAGCCGGACCGTCCACAGAACACGCGAGGGCGAGGCGCCGCACAGCCGGGCGGCATGGGCATAGCCGCTGACATCCCACTTCAGCGCGGCCCGTACCGCTAGGTAGGCGAAGGGATAGTTCTTGAGACTCATGATGAGGATCAGCCCGAAGGGGGTCATCATCACATCACGGATCAGGCTTGTTCCGAGAAGGGTCTCGGCAAGCCCCCCCCGGGCTGCGAACAGGACCCAGCCCTGCGCGATAACGAAGGAGGGCATGATCAGCAGGGCCCATGCCGCGCCATCCAGTGTCGCGGCGCCCCTGAAGTGATAATGGCTGCGCAGATAGGCGAGCCCCGCACCGAGGGCTGTCCCGATCAGCGCCGTGCCGCTGGCCAGCATCAGGGAATTGGTCAGAGAAACCCGCCACAGCCTGCGGCGAAAGAGTTCCATCAGATTGTCGAGGCCGCCGAAGGTGCGTTCTCCATAGAACAATCCGGGGACGAAGGCCTGAAGGATGACGCTGCCAAGCGGCAGTCCGATCAGGATCAGCAGGGCAAGCACGACCAGGGAGCCGAGGATGGTTTCGGCGCCAATGCGGGCACGAATGCGATCACCGATCAGGGATGCCATGGCTGCGATGCCCTGTGAAAGCGTGAGGTCGGGGTGAAAGCGTGAAGGCAGGGCCGGGGAAAGGATCCCCGGCCTGCCACGGTGTCAGGATCTGAGCGGGCCTCCTTCCGCTTCCCGGCAAAGGATGGGGAAGGGCGGGGCCGCAGGAATCCTCAGCGGACGGCTTGATCCGCAAACCAGTTCTTGATCGTCGCCTCGTGATCAGCCGCAAAGGCTGCGGGGGCGATCGCATAGGTCAGACCTTCTTCCGGCCCCCCGGCAAGAGGCGTTACCCCTCCCACCGAAGCCTTGAACCAGCCGTCATGCCCGGCATTGTCGGTCAGGAACTGCTGGGTTTCCGGGCGCAGCATCCAGGTCACGAAGCTCTCCGCTTCGGACATCCGCTGCGTCCGGGCCTGAATGGCAACCCCGCGAGAGGAGGCGGGAGCCATGTTCTCGGGCCAGACGATGTTGACGGGAACCCCATCCCTTTGGGTGCGATAGGCGTTGGGTGAGGAGATCAGGGCGATGTCGACTTCCCCTGATGTGATCGCACGGCGGACGGGTCCGTTGGTGCGGAAGACTCGCAGATCATTGGCGAGAAGCCCCGACCAGAAGGCACGGGCGGGCTCGATTCCCCATGCGTAATGGGTCCAGGCCACGCAGGGGTAGGCCGGTGCGGCCACTGCGGGATCGGCCTGGCCGATTCGGCCCCTGTATTCGGGCTTCAGGAGATCCTGAAAGCTTTTCGGAGGATTGCTGACCTTGTCGGTGCGATACATCAGCACGCAGGATGCCTGGGCGCCAGCCGGGAAGTAGGCGTGATTCGCGGGCAGAAGCTTTCTTGCGTCGTCGGTCAGGTTGCCAAGGGTCTCTGGCGCGAAGCCCCGGCGAAGCTGGCCTTCCTCATCAAGGCGGTGCAGACTGCCGATGCCATCGAACAGCAGCACATCCCAGCGGGGGTTGCCCCGTTCTGCCGCGATACGGGCAAGAAGGTTGCCCCCGCTTTCCTGAACCACGGTGATGGCGATTCCGGTGTCGGCAGTGAAGCGTTGACCGATGATGTCCTCGAAGTCGTTGGTGTAAAGCACGAGCTGGGCCGAGGCCGGCGCGGCGACAGGCGCGGCGAGCAGGGCAAGTCCGAGAATGGCGGCCGTGGTTCGTGCCGAAGGGCGGCCATGGCGGCGGGCGGGCGGGGTGTTCATGGTGACCTCTCTCCTTTTGAATCAGGCCAGAGGGTCCTGGCTCTGAACGTCATGAGTCCCGAGGCCTGCAAGCAGGGAATCGGCGCATGAACACCGCCCGAAGCCGCGCGGTCTGCGCAAAGGATCACGAGGGGATTCATGAGAGCCTCGGGGATGGATCACGGGCAGGGCTGGCAGGCGCTGCACGACGACGCGCAGCATGGCCAGCGTTGATTTCAGGATGATGACAGGTTGATGATCCCGGAACCCGGGTCAGGCTGATCGTGGCTACGGGCTGCGGAAGTGATCGTGGATCCGTCTTGCCACGATCTCCGAGATTCCCGGAACCTTTCTCAGATCCTCGAGCCGGGCTTCCGAAACGCCCCGCGCCGAGCCGAAATGGGCCACAAGGGCCCGTTTTCTCGAAGGCCCGATTCCTTGTATGTCGTCCAGTTCCGACCGGGTGATGGCCCGGCTTCGCACCGCCCGCTGCCCGGTGATGGCGAAACGATGCGCCTCGTCGCGAAGCCTTTGCAGGAAATGCAGGACAGGATCGGCGTGGGGCAGGGCGATGGGCGGACGCCCGGCCAGAAACAGGCGTTCCCGTCCGGCGTGGCGTTCGGGCCCCTTGGCGATGCCAACCACGGGAAGATCCGTGATCCCGAGATCGGCAAGGATCGCATGGGCGGTGGCCAGCTGGCCCGCGCCCCCGTCGATCAGCAGAAGATCGGGCCAGCCGGTGCGCCTCTCCTCTCCTTTCGCGCCTTCCGCCGCCTCCTTGAGGGCGCGCGAGAAGCGTCGCCGCAAGACCTCGCGCAGCATGGCGTAGTCATCCCCGGGCGCGAGGTTCGGGTCGCGGATGGTAAAGCGCCGGTAGCCCGCCTTCTCGAAACCGTCCGGCCCGGCGACGATCATCGCCCCGAGGGCGCCGCGTCCGCCAAGATGGCTGTTGTCGTAGACCTCGATCCGTTGCGGCGGCTCGGCCAGGTCCAGCCGTTCGGCGAGCGCCTCGAGCAGGCGGATCTGCGAGGCATTTTCCGCCAGCCTGCGCGACAGGGCGGCTTCGGCATTGGCGGCGGCATGGGCTATGGCCGTAAGGCCCGGGCCGCGTGCAGGACGGCGCAGGACAATTCTTGCGCCTGCCCTGAGCCGCAGCGCGTCGGCCATGAGGGTTGGATGAGAGACCGCATGAGAGGTCAGGATCAGCGGCGGCGGCGGGTGGCTGGCATAGAACTGGCCCAGGAATCCCTCAAGAACATCGGCTTCGGAAAGATCGGCCGTACTCGTCGGGAAATAGGCGCGGTTGCCGAAATTCTGACCGGCCCGGAAGAAGAACACCTGAACACAGACATGGTCATCGCGGCGGAACAGGGCGATCACATCGGCATCGCCGAGACCGGCAAGGTTGATGTCCTGGCGTTCCTGGATCCGGCTGAGCGCCCGGATGCGGTCGCGATACACGGCGGCGGTCTCGTAATCGAGCCTGGCGCTGGCCTCTTCCATGCTGCGGGCAAGCCGTTCCTGAACCGCGCGGCTCTGCCCGTTCAGGAAATCCCGGGCCTCGCCGACCAGCCGCTGATAGTCCTCATGGCCGATGCGGCCGACACAAGGCGCCGTGCATCGCTTGATCTGGTATTGCAGACAGGGCCGGGTGCGGCCCTCGAACACCGAATCGGGGCAGGAACGCAGGGGAAAGGCCCGGCCCAGCTGGGCCAGGGTGGCATTGACGGCGCCGGCCGAGGCAAAGGGTCCGAAATACTCGTCCCCTTCGTGCCGCGCGCCGCGATGCTTGGTGATCTGCGGCCAGGCATGGCTCGCGGTGATGCGGATATGGGGGAACGACTTGTCGTCGCGCAGAAGCAGGTTGTAGCGCGGCTTCAGGCGCTTGATGAGGTTGCTCTCCAGCAGCAGCGCCTCGGCCTCTGTGACGGTGGTGATCACCTCAAGGCGCCGGGTGGCGGCGACGGCCCGGGCCATCCTGCCGCCCAGGCGTTCGGGGCGGGCATAGGCGGCCACGCGGCGGCGCAGGTTCTTGGCCTTGCCGACATAAAGGACCGTGCCCTGTTCGGCCTCCATCCTGTAGACCCCCGGGGTTTGCGGCAGGGTCGGAAGTTCGGCCCGGATCAGGGCGGCCCCGGACAGAGCCTCACCAGGCAGGGCCTTCGGTTCCGGCGGGATGCCGGAAGCGGTCGGCTCTCCGGGGGAAGCCTGCGGCGTGGGCGTGTCGGATGGGGATGGGGGTGGCATGGGTGCAGTTTGGGGCTTCGCCTTCGCGAGCGTCAAGGTTGCATGGCAGTCGCTGGCGGCAGTCGCTGGCAGCAGGAGCAGGATGCGTTCAGGGATGATTTCAGAAGGATGCCGGGGCGTTTCGGGCGGTGGTCGGGCGGGTTGGCGCGGCTGTCCACGAGTCCTGTGGATAAGCTTGTGGAGAAGCGGCCCGGAATCGCGGGCAAGGGGCGTGGCGCTTGCCCCGGAAGCCCATTGCACAAAAAACAGGCAGATTTATTTAACCTATTGAATAAAAATGTTTTTTGTTTTGTCAACCGGTAACATGACGGTCATCATTCGCCATGGGCGGCGGGCGGAGACACGGAACGGGATTTTGGTCAGGTTGTGCACAACTTGGCGGCAGAAATCCCGGAAACGGGCCGTTTCTGACGTTCCGGGGGGGCTTTCGCTGCCCTGCGGGCGCGTCACGCCCTTCGCCTTGAGATGGC
>JBJHAU010000071.1:0-9982 GCA_050480665.1 Alphaproteobacteria bacterium
CGGGAAAAGGGCTGGGGCAGGGTGCCGCAGGCAGAGAGAGAGAGCAGGACAAGCCCCAGAAGGAGGAAGAAGGCGGCCCCTCTGCCGTGACGGCGCCACGAAGGTCGTCTGCCGGGCCGGCATGGCCCCCCCTGCGGGCTTGGTTCTGGGGGATCAGAGCAGGACACAGGTCACCATCAATCCCAGAATCAGGGCTATCGTGAAGACGATCATGTAAGGCATCGGCACGGTATCGCAATCATGGCGTGACAAAGCAGGGCTGAAGGGGCGGAACAGGACAGGGCGGGCGCGATCATGCGGAACGGGTCATGGCGTGGCAAGGGCGATGACGGACAGCTGACGGCCGGTGGCTTTTTCCTTCCTCAGCACGCTGCGCCGGTAGCTGAAAAATCCGTCTTCATCGGCGCAGCTGTCCTCCCCCGGCATGGCGAGGGTTTCGATCCCGGCCCGATACAGCCGTTCGGCGATGAAGCCGGGAAGATCGAACAACTGGTGGTCGGGTCGTGCGGCGGGCTGGAAGAAGCGTCCGAAGTCCCGGTCCAGATCGAGAAAGGGCGCGGGAAATTCGGGGCCAACCTCATAGGAGCGGGGGCCGATGCAGGGGCCGATGGCGGCAATGATCCGCCGGCGGCTTGCCCCTTCCCGCTCCATGGCGTCAAGGGTTGCGTCGAGGATGCCGGTCAGGGCGCCGCGCCAGCCGGCATGGGCGGCGCCGATCACCCGGGCCTCGGGATCGGCAAAAAGCACGGGCGCACAGTCGGCGGTCAGGATGCCAAGGCCAAGACCGGGAACCCGCGTCACCAGCGCATCGGCCCGGGGTGGCGGCGCGGCGGGGCTGTCGGGACCAAGGATGGCGGCCATCGCGGAATGGGTCTGGTTCCCGGCGATCAGCCGGGACGGTTCCAGGGCCAGGGCGCGGGCGATGCGTTCGCGGTTCTCTGCCACCCTTGCGGACGGATCGCCCGTGCCGAACCCGGCGTTCAGGCTGTCGAAGGGCGGGGCGCTGACCCCGCCCCGGCGGCCGAAGAAGCCATGCGTGATCCCGTCGCGCCCGGCAAGTGGCCCGGCCTTGCGATGGACAGCAAAAGCGGCAGGAATCGCAGCAGAAGGTGGGGCGGGCTGGGCGGTCATTCGGTTCCCGTGGGCAGAGAAAGGGAAAGGGGGCAGGGATGAATGCCCCGGCATGAAAGGGCAGGGGCCATTGTGAAGCCTCAAGGCTCGAAGATGAAGAGCCGATGGCCTTCCCTTGCCGTTTTTTCCCGTGCTGTTCCTTCAGGGGGCCTCCCGGCTCTTTGGCCCTTTCAGCCGCGTCTGGCCTCGCCGAGTCCCGCGAGGTTCAGGCCGGGTTTCGAGGTGAAGCCCAGCACCTTGAACAGGGTGCCCATCTCGGATGGCGCGATCAAGCGCCGATATCCGGTTTCGAGGGCCTTGCGAAGGGATTCGGGCTGTGCTTCCGCAAGGCGTTGCAGCCGGATCGCGCCGCCAAGGGTTTCGAGAAACCGCCCCTGATCGACCGGACCCGCCGTGGCCGCCCCTTCGCCGTGCAAGGCTTCGATCAGGGCCGTGAAATCCACATGCGCCGTCAGGTCGCTTTCGCCCGGATCGGCAAGGGGATCGACAAAACCATGGTTGCGGACACCCTGAAGCGTCGTGCCGAAGGCCGCGAACCGGCCTTCCCCGGGATCGTGATGGAGATATCCGTAGTCGATCACCAGCCCGGCCCCCCCATGGCGGGCGATCCTGCGGCCGATCTCTCGCGCCTGGAGCAGGGCTTCGTCACAGGTCTCGACACATGTTCCCGGCGTGATCGCCCCCGCCCCGGACCTTGTGGCCAGAAGGGCAAGGGCGGGCCCCTGGCGCTCTGCCGGCCGTGACGGGCCTTCGGTCATGGCGAAGCCGGACCGGGGCGATCCCTCCACCAGCCGTTCGGCCCAGCCATCGACGGTGCGCCGGAACTGGCGGATCGGAAGCGCATCGAAAAACTCGTTGGCGACCAGCAGCAGGGGCCCCGGGGGCAGCGCGTCGAGGGAATCCAGCCAGAGCGGAGCGGAAGAAGAAGGGGCAAGGCCTTTGAGCCGTTCGCCTTGGGCAGCGCGGAGAGCCGGGCTCGTTTCCACCAGCACAAGGCGGGCGGCGGCACCAAAGGCGGGCCGCAGGGCAGCCGCCCGCAGGGCATCGGCCATCAGGGTGCCGCGCCCGGGGCCGAGCTCCACGAGGTAGAAGGGGTCGGGGCGGTCGAGCGCGTCCCAGCTTGTCACAAGCCACAGGCCGATCAGTTCGCCAAAGATCTGGCTGATTTCCGGAGCGGTGATGAAATCCCCATGGCGCCCCAGCGGGTCGCGGGTTCTGTAATAGCCATGCTCAGGATGGCCGAGGGCGAGAGCCATGAAACGGTCGAGCCGCATGGGGCCGCGGGCAGCGATTTCCTCGCCGATCAGGGCGGCGAGCGGAGTCACCCTTTTGGCGGATGCGTTGCCCGGCGACACCAGACGATCAGTGCCAGCCCGGCAAGGATCAGCGGCAGCGACAGAAGCTGGCCCATGGTGATCCCGCCCAGAAGAAAGCCGATCTGCGGATCGGGTTCACGGAACAGTTCGCCGATTCCTCGCGCCACGCCATAGCCGGCAAGGAAGACGCCGGTCAGAAGACCGGGGGTCTTGCGGGCTTCGGCAAAACGGGCCAGGGCCAGAAGCAGAAGGAACAGCAGCAGGCCTTCCAGGGCCGCCTGGTAGAGCTGGCTCGGATGGCGGGGATCCGGCCCGCCATGGGGAAAGATCATGGCCCAGGGAACATCGCTGACCCGGCCGTAGAGCTCGCCATTGATGAAATTGGCGATGCGGCCGAAGAACAGGCCGATGGGCGCAACGAGAGCAAGAAGATCGGCAAGGGGCAGGAGTCCGATCCCGCGTCTTCGGGCGAACAGGATGGCGGCGACGATGACCCCGAGAAGGCCGCCGTGAAAGGCCATGCCCCCACGCCAGATGGCGAGAATCTCGGCCGGGTTGGAAAGAAAATGCGCAGGGTTGTAGAACACGACATAGCCAAGTCGCCCGCCCAGGATGATCCCGGCCACGGCCCAAAGCAGGAAGTCGTCGACCGCGGCGCGGTCGGGGCCCGGCCCCCGGGGATCCTGCACGGGGTTGGCCGCCAGCCGGATCATGATCCGCCAGCCGATCAGGATTCCGGCGATATAGGCCAGGGCATACCAGCGGATGGCGATCGGCCCGAAAGCGACGAGCACCGGATCGATCTGGGGGAAGGGCAGGGCCAGCATGGGGGGCATCGCGGTCTCGGCGGCCGGGTACGGAATCGCCGCAACCTTAGGCTGACCGAACCCCGGCGGCAAGCATCGCGCCGGAATCCGCGATCCGTTGCCGCAACCGGAACATCCGGGCATAATGGCCTGAGGCCTGAACGTTCCGTTTTCCGATCCCCGATCGCTGATCGACAATCCCATGAGGGAGAATCGCCATGCAGACCCGTAACCCCTTGCTGGACGATCTGGCGCGGCTGGCCTCCGGAGGGCTTGGCGTTGCCAGCGGGCTGCGCCGCGAGATGGAAGATGCCCTTGGCGAGCGTCTCAACCGTCTCCTTGCCGATCGGGGGCTTGTCTCCCGCGAGGAATTCGAGGTGGTGCAGGCCATGGCCACCCTGGCCCGCGAGGAAAACGCCGCCCTCAAGACACGGATCGAGGCTCTCGAACAGGCACTGGAAAAGGCCCAGATTCAGGGGGTGCGGCCAGCGGGGGAGGCCTCCACCCGGAAGGCCGGGGCCGGTGGCGCCCCCCGACGCCGCCGTTCGGCCCAAACCGCAAGGGACGAGGCTTCCACCCCCGGCAAGCCCGGCCCCGCGACGCCGGACAGGGATCCATCCTGACCCTTGCATCCGAAAATCGTTTCCATTCCGGATTCCCCCCTTGCACATGGGGGCGGTTTTTGGCACCCTACAGCCGATTGTGGTAAGACGGGGCTATAGCCACAACATGTCGAGTGATGCAGGGGCTTTTCCCTTTGCCGGCTTGCCATGGCCGGCGCCTTTCGCAAGGCGCTTCCGGTTTGTTTCACCGCCCCCCAGCCGAGGGACACGGCCATGACCGAATCCCTGATCGAAGCCGGGATTTCCGGCGATCATCCCATCGATACCGTGGAGCAGCTTGTCGTTTCCAACGACTGGAACTGTGAAAGACTTGGTGCCGACGAACTGGCCGTCGAGGTGGCCGGCCGCTGGTGCGATTACCGCCTGTATTTTGCCTGGCATCACGAGGCGGCGGCCATCCATTTCTCGCTGTCTCTCGACCTGCGGGTTCCGGCCGGCAAGCGGGCCGCCATCGAGGGCCTTCTGGCCCTGATCAACGAGCGGATGTGGCTCGGGCATTTCGATCTCTGGTCGGCCGACAGCCTGCCGATGTTCCGTTACGCGCAGCTTCTGCGCGGCACCGCCGGGCCTTCGGTTGCCCAGATCGATGAGCTGGTCTCCGTGGCTTTGTGCGAATGCGATCGCTTTTATCCGGCCTTCCAGTTCGTGCTGTGGGGCGGGAAGACGGCGGAAGAGGCCATCGCCTGTGCCATGATCGACCCGGTCGGCGAGGCGTGAACACCCCGCGCAACGCTCACGGGCGCAACGTTCAAGGGGGGCCGCGTCTTCTGTTGGTGGGCGGCGGGCGCATGGGCGGGGCCCTGATCCGTGGCTGGCTGGATCGCGGGCTGACCTCGCCGGATCGCCTGGTTGTGGTGGAGCCCGGCCCCGACGCCGCGCAGGCCATGGCTGCGCTTGGAATCACGGTGGTGCCTTCGCCCGACAGGATCGGCGATGGCGTTTCCCCTGGCCCTGCCCCCGATCTCGTGATTCTCGCCGTCAAGCCCCAGATCATGGACCAGGTGGTGCCGGGCTACCGCCCGCTTGCCGAATCCGGCGCGCCGTTCCTGTCGATTGCCGCCGGGCGCAGTCTTGCCTCCCTTGCCGCCCTGCTCGGCGACACCGTGCCGCTGATCCGCGCCATGCCCAATACCCCGGCGCAGATCGGACGCGGGATCACGGCGCTGTGTGCCAATCCTCATGTTCCGGCCGCGCTCCGCGATCTTGCCGGGGCGTTGATGGCGGCGGTGGGGCAGGTCGTCTGGCTGGAGACGGAGTCGCAGATGGATGCGGTCACCGCGGTATCCGGCTCCGGCCCTGCCTATCTTTTTGCCATGATCGAATCCCTGTCCGCCGCGGGCGAAAAGGCGGGCCTTCCGCCTGAAATGGCCGAAACCCTGGCGCGGGCGACGCTGTGCGGCGCCGCAGAGCTGGCCTGGTCCTCGTCGCGACCGGCGGGGGAACTGAGAGCCGAGGTGACAAGCCCGGGCGGAACGACCGCGGCGGCGCTGGAGATTCTTCTCGGCAGGGAAGGGCTCGAGCCGCTGATGGCCCGCGCGGTTGCCGCAGCGGCCCAACGATCCCGCGAGCTGGCCGGCTAGACCGGAAGGGATATCGAGACCCGCAAGCCGCCGAGCGGTGAGTCGAGCAGGGTGATCCTGCCCCCGTGGCTCTGCACCACATCCCGGGCGATGGTCAGGCCCAGGCCGACCCCTCCCGTTTCAAGATTGCGGGAGGTTTCAAGGCGGTTGAAGGGCCGGAAGACGTTTTCCCGCTCCTCTTCGGGGATTCCCGGGCCGTCATCGTCGATGGTGATCATGATCGAGGTCTTGAGGCGGGCAAGACGAACCACGACATGGTGGCCGTGGCGGGTGGCGTTGGCGATCAGGTTGGTCAGGCAGCGCTGCAGGGCCTGGCTGCGCAGCGGCAGGCTCAGCGCCCCTTCCGTCCGGAAGTCGATCCGCGCCCCGGCCCGTCTGGCGGCGGCGACCACATCCTCGGCGATCCGGCCCAGATCGGCCATGGCCAGGGCTTCGCTTCCCTCCCCCCTCGCGAAGGCCAGATAGCCATCCACCATGCGCTGCATCTCTTCCACATCCTGTTCGAGATCGTGGATCTCGTTCCCGTCGCCGAGCATCGCCAGCTGCAGCTTCATCCGCGTCAGCGGCGTGCGCAGATCGTGGGAAACCCCTGCCAGCATCTCGGTGCGCTGGCTCATCTGCCGTTGAAGCCGATCACGCATGTTGTTGAAGGCTTCTGCCGCCTGACGTACCTCGATCGCACCCCTTGGCTGGAACGAGGGCACGTCGCGTCCCTTGCCCAGGGCATCGGCGGCGGCGGCAAGGCGGCGGATCGGGCGCACCTGGTTGTTCATGAACAGCATGGCGACAGCGAACAGGATCAGGGAAATCCCGACCATCAGGGCAATGAACAGATAGGTGGTGGAGGTGAACAGACGCTTGCGCGGGGCCTCGACCTCCAGCACCCCGTCGGTCAGCTGGATCCGGATCAGCACATAGCGTTCGTCGAACCCGGAATCGATCCATAGCGGTCGGCGCACGCTCTCGGTCAGGGCCTGGTGAAGAACCCGGGTCAGCCGATCGCCACGGTCGGGCGGGGTGGTGGCCTGCAGGATGGACCCATCCAGGAAGCGGGTTTCCAGATGAAAATGAACCCGGGCGAAATCGATGGCTGCGGCGCGTCCTTCGGGCGCGGGATTCTCGCGGATCAGGGCAAGGGTCGCGGTCACATCGCCGGCAAGGGCGCGCGAGAGGCGGATCGCCACGGTATCCCAGTGGCGTTCGAAGAACACATAGGCCGAAAACAGCTGCAGCAGGATCAGGGGCGAAACGAGAATCAGAAGGGAACGCCCCAGCAGGCTGCGCGGCAGGTAACGCCTGAGGCTGAAGATCCGGCGCAGCCCCCGGAAGGTGGCGGTGGCGGTCATGGTGCCATGCTCATTCGGTCAGCAGGACATAGCCCTGTCCGCGCACCGTTTGCAGATGACGCGGCTGGGCAGGGTTGTCTTCGATCTTGCGGCGAAGGCGCATGATCTGCACATCGATGGCCCTGTCGCTGCTTCCTTCCCCGGCCAGGGAGCGCAACACATCGCGGCCCATCGGGACACCGCCGCGCCGGGCCAGAGCCTCGAGAAGCGTGGCTTCCGCCGTGGTCAGATGCACGGGTTCACCATCCCTGACCAGGGCGCGCTGGCGCAGATCGAAACTGCAGGCGCCGAACCGGATCGTCCCGCCCTTCGGCGCCCGGGTGACCCGTTCCAGGATCCGGCGGATGCGAAGCAGCAATTCGCGGGGCTCGAACGGCTTGGCAAGATAGTCGTCCGCGCCGCCTTCAAGCCCGGCGATCCTGTCCTCCGGTGCATCCATGGCGGTCAGCATCAGGATCGGCACCGGATTCGTGGCGCGAAGGGCACGGGTGAGATCGAGGCCGCTTTCGCCCGGCATCATCACATCGACGATCAGAAGGTCGAAATCCAGGCCGCGCAACCGCGCCCGTGCCTCGGCGGCGTTCTGTGCGGTGGTGACGCGGAACCCCTGCTCGGCAAGATAGCGGGACAGAAGCTCACGCAGGCGCCGGTCGTCGTCGATGACCAGAAGATGCGACGGTTCCAGCAGGGCGGCAGCGTCCTCAGGCAAAGGGCGGGCCTGGTCTGAGCCGGTGATCATCGCTCCGGCCTTCCGGTGCCGGCTTCGGTGCGCGAGGGAGGCCATGGTTCATCGATCAGGCCGCTCAGAACCTTGCGAAAGCCGCTGACCGCTTCCGCCCCGGCCTGACGATAGGCGCGGGCCAGCCGCTGGCTTTGCCGTTCGGTCAGGGCCTGTTCGATGCGTGCGCCTTCCTCGGTCAGGGAGAGGTGGCGATGCCTGCGATCGCGCCGGCCGGGGGTCTGCTGCACCAGGCCTCGTGCCGTCAGGTCCCCGATCACCCGGGAAAGGCTCTGCTTGGTGATGCGAAGGGCGAGAAGAAGGTCCGATACCACAAGGCCGGGATGGCGACCGATGACATAGAGCGCACGATGATGGGCCCGTCCCAGCCCCTGCCGGGACAGAAGGGAATCGCATTCGGCCGCGAAGTCGCGATAGGCAAAGGTCAGCAGCTCCATGCCCTCGCGAAGATCTTCCTCGCGCAGGAACAGGGGATTGATGCCTGGTTTCAAGTCAGCCACGTTGACACATATGAGCGCTAATGCTAGTCAGCGCAACGTGAATTCGGCTCCCTTCCCGTGTTTTCCATCCCCCGACGCCCGGTTTCCGGGCGTTCCGGTGTCTGGTGAAAGTCCTGGCTCATGGCTCTGATGCCTTTCGACGACCGTGATGGCGTGATCTGGTTCGACGGGGCGGTGATTCCCTGGCGCGAGGCACGCCTGCATGTGCTGACGCATGGTCTGCATTATGCCTCCTGCGTGTTCGAGGGCGAGCGGGTCTATAACGGCGCCATCTTCAAGCTGCGTGAGCATACGGAACGTCTGGCGAAGTCCGCAAAGGCGCTTGGGTTCAGCCTTCCCTACACGGTGGAAGAGATCGATGCCGCCTGTTGCGCGGTGGTGCGGGCCCAGGGCTTTCGCGATGGCTATGTGCGGCCCGTCGCCTGGCGCGGTTCGGAAATGATGGCGGTGTCGGCCCAGCAGACGCGGATCCACCTGGCCATCGCCGCCTGGGAATGGCCGTCCTATTTCAATCCCGAGGATCGCCTGAAGGGGATCCGTCTGAAGACGTCAAGCTGGCGCCGCCCGGCGCCGGATACCGCCCCCACACATTCCAAGGCGGCGGGCCTGTACATGATCTGCACCCTTTCCAAGCATGAGGCCGAGGCCCAGGGCTTCCACGATGCCCTGATGCTGGACTATCGCGGGCTGGTGGCGGAAGCCACCGGCGCCAACATCTTCATCGTGCAGAAAGGGATCCTGCATACGCCGGTTCCCGACTGCTTCCTCGACGGGATCACCCGCCGCAGCGTGATCGGCCTTGCCAGAAAGCGCGGCATGGAAATCGTGGAACGGCAGATCCGCCCCGAGGAGCTGGCCGAAGCCGAAGAGGTGTTCCTGACCGGCACTGCCGCCGAGATCACCCCGGTCGGCATGATCGATGCCCATGCCTATACGGTCGGTCCTGTCACCCAGGCCCTGATCGCCGATTACGACAGGCTGGTGCGTTCCGGGGAAGCCTCCACCCCGGTGGCCTGAACCCGCCCGGCGCACGGGGTTTCTCCCTTTCATATGGCTCTCGTCAGGGGGCCTGTTTCAGGGCTGCGTCTTCGGGCGACATGACCGGAAAGACGAGGCACAGAAGCGTGCCCCCGCCCGGATTGTCGTGAATCTGGATCCTGCCGCGCTGAAGGGTGACAAGATGCCGGGCCAGGGTCAGCCCCAGCCCCGCCCCTTCATGGGCGCGATTGAGGCCCTGGCTGATCTGATGGAAGGGTTCGAACACGTGGGGGCGTTCGGCTTCCGGGATTCCGGGACCGTTGTCGGCGACCGTCACCTGAACCTCTCCGGAGGAATCGCCGGCTTTGAGGCTCATGACGACACGCCCGCCCGGCGGCGTGAATTTCAGCGCATTGTCGAGAATATTGCCGATGATCTGGCGCAGGGCGGCGGCATTGCCCAGAATCGTCTGATCGCTTTCCCATTCCACGGAAAGCCGGATCTCCGCCTGGCGCGCCCTGGCAATCCGCGACTGATACACCTCGTGCAGGATCGGGGCCAGGGCGACAGGGGAGAGGGGAATGTCATCCTGGTCGAGACTGAGATGCGCGGTGTCGAGAATCTGATTGATCAGGGCGATCAACCGTTGCCCGGATTGCCGGATATCTTCGACATATTCCTTCTGGCGCGGGGTCAGATCTCCGGCGATGCCCAGGGCAAGAATATCGGAAAAGCCGAGAATCGCATTCAGCGGGGTGCGCAGTTCATGGCCCATATTGGCCAGGAAATCGGATTTCGCCCGGTTCGCGGCCTCGGCGTTGAGACGGGCAACGAACAATTCCCGCGTGCGGCTTTCGATCAGCGCTTCGGCCGTCTCGCGTGCCTGCCGCTCGCGCGCGAGACGGCGTCGCAGGTAATCGAGGGTGCTGGGATCGGTACCGGACATGCTGGATGGACCTTGTG
>JBJHAU010000072.1:0-9838 GCA_050480665.1 Alphaproteobacteria bacterium
CCTCAAGACGGTAACCGCCCGCTGGCCGGCATCCATCCGCATGGGAGCCGATTACGTGATGCCGCCCATGCGTTAGGGTTCTTCGGTGGCCCATTGTCTGCCCCCACTTGTTACACCGGGGTCAGCCTATGGGCCACCACAGTGCCGGACCATGCCCCACAGCCAGTCATGACTGCGATGAGGGTGAGGGGGGCTGCCCCTGGCGACCGCCCCGGGGCCTGAACCTTGCGTATGGTCCGGGGAATGGAATGGGGCTGGCAAAAAGAGAAGACGCCTGCAGCGTGATCTTGTTGTATTGATGGCAGGCGTGGATGATTTGCTTTTCCCCCCGGGTTCCCTGCTTGCCGAATTTCCATCTGAGGCTTCCTCTCCGAATTCGATTCCATGGGAATCGCTTCCGTTAGTCGTGTCCCGCTTTCCACGCGCCGTTCTCCGGGCCTTGAATGCTGGCGCGTCTGTCAGGCATCAACCCGTTTCGTGAAAATTCTTGTCGCTTCAATAAGATAATGGGAGGAGTCGCATGGGTCTTGGTGCCCTTTTTGCCGTTCTTTCGGCGTTCACCTTTGCCCTGAACGGGGTATCGGTTCGACGCGGAGTCCTGACCGGTTCCGTGGCCCAGGCCATGGCCATAACGGTTCCCATGGGAATCCCGATCTTTCTTGGGGCCGCCCTGTTGACGGGATCCCTCGACAGGGTCTTCGCCTTTTCTGCCGGTAACACGGTTCTGCTAGCCCTTGCAGGGATCATTCATTTTGTCTGGGGGCGTTACTGCAATTATCGGGCGACCAAGGCCATTGGCTCCAATGCCATGATTCCCTTCCGGGAAATGAATTTCCCGTTCACGCTGGCCCTTGCAATCATTTTTCTTTCCGAAACCCTCACAACTCTCAAGATCACCGGCATTATCCTGATTCTGGTTGGCGGCAGCATCGGCGTTTCCGGTCGAATCGGGAAACGTGGAAAAGGCGGGAAAGCGAAGGCGACGAAGGAAAAGCCGATTGCTTCCTCCGAGGAGACTGCCTCAGACAAGCCCGTGTTCGTTCCGCGTTACGCGGAGGGATATACCTTTGCGCTGCTTTCCATCACCGGCTACGGGATGAGCCCGCTTTTTATCCGGTCCGCCCTTGAGGATGCCGGGATTCTGGCCAGTCTTGCCGGTGGGCTGATTTCCTATACGGCGGCCACCATCGTGATTCTTCTCATCCTTCTGCTTCCCGGAAGATGGTCGCATGTAAGGGCGATCAATCCCGTTTCCGCGCGCTGGTTCGTGGCGTCATCCCTGTTTGTGGGCTTTTCCCAGATGTTTCGCTACATGGCTCTTTCCATGGCCCCGATTACGGTCGTTGCGCCCATCATGCGCGCCGCCGGAGTGTTTCAGGTCATCCTCAACTGGTTCGTCAACCGCCATTACGAGAGTTTCGATCCCAGGCTTCTCATCGGGATTGCGGCATCGCTGGTTGGCGGGATCATGGTCACCCTCAGCGCCGATTTCGTGATGGCTCTTCTGCCCCTGCCTGACTCATTGGCCGAGGTTCTGCATTGGGCATGGCCCTGACACCGGGTGGATGGAAAATCGGAAACAGATCCACCCAGGAAGAAACCTGTTGCCTTGCAGAAGAAGAGGGGAGAAGACCTCAAGCCGAAAAAAACCCGCGGGGATGGCGTGTCCCCGCGGGTGAAGAAGGTTTCGAAAAGTCTTGAAGAATTGCGACACCAGGAGGAGCCACTGATTCGGGCTCCGGTCCATCCTCAGGGCCGCATTTTCAGGCCTTGGCCATTTCCTTGGCCACCCGGCGCTGGCCTGTCGAGAGATCGATATGAATCATCTCGTTCAGTGCCGGGTCTCGGACAAGGCCTTTCGGATCCTGGCCATCCTGTACCCGCTTGATCTGGTCACGCAGCAGCCTGCGGAACAGGGCGATACCGGCATCGGCGGTGCGCAGGTTTTCCCGCTCCCTGTCTGTCACGGGGCCCTGGGTTTCCCAGGCCATGGCATCCTGACAGGCGAAGGTGTTCATGTGATAGATGCCTTCCTCGTTCTTGAAAGGTCCGACCTTCACCATCGGCACGACATCCGGCTGCGCCTCGGCTTCCCCGTGATCGTTGGGGGTGAACTGGTAGCGGATGATCTGGGTATGGGTATCATCGACCGGAAGACGCATGTGCATGATGATATGCTCACGCTGAGGCGACATGAGGATGTAGGGGAAGATCACGGGGTGGCCGATTTCTTCCTCGGGATTGTCGCCACCGAAAACCCGCTGCTTGCGAACGCCGACCCAGTTGGGTTCTTCCACAAGCTCGAAATTCAGTCCTTCGATGGGGCGGTTGTAGTAGGTTCCTTCCGATCCCTTGCCCTTCTCGATCATGGTGCGCACATGCAGGAAGGCGAGGTGGGTGGGATCGCAGGAATTCTCCATCACCTGCAGCCAGTTGCATTCCAGCTCCGGCAGAATATGCACTTCGCGTTGTCCATCAAGGCGAACGAGAGGGGACCAGCGCGGAAGGAGAGGTGCCGGTTGTGGCCCCATATACGCCCATACCACCCCGCCCAGGGTTTGCACCGGGTAGGCTTTCTGGCAGGCGCGTTCATTCGCGAGCGATTCCTTCGGCTCGAAAGGCTGCTCGATGCACTTCCCCTGCGTATCGAAGAGCCAGCCGTGATAGGGACAACGCAGCCCTTCATCCTCGACAAAGCCGTAAAGCAGCGAAGCTGACCGATGGCAGCATTGTTCCTCGACAAGTCCAAGACGGCCCTTGCCATCACGGAACAGAACAAGATCTTCTCCCAGGGCCCGAACCCGCAGCTTGGGGGTGGCCATGGTCAGGGCGGCCTCGGCGGCGATGGGCAGCCAGTAACGGCGCATCAACTCACCACCAGGCGTGCCGCGACCGACCTGGGTGATCGTTCTGTTGATCTCATGGGAAAGCATGACGTAACCTCCGACAGTAACGGTTATATAACCTTGCATTGGCCAAATTAGTCCCCGGCATCGATCTTGGCAAGAGGCTGCCTGTCAGGGTTCGGGAAAGGGATTTCTGGTTACTTCGGGCCCGGATTGCCGGATCCGGAAACGCCAGCCCGGCGGCGTACGCAACCTTTCCTCATCCCCCGAAACGTCACGGCTCACGCGATTACGATTCAAGATCCGATGAAGGGAGAGCATTGACTTGGAGAATGTGTTACAAGAAGGGAAAATGTGAAGCCACGACATGGACGTGGACATGGACGTGATCCACATCCCCTTGCGTGGGCATTAGGGATGCGTGTCATGGGATGCGCTCAAGGAAGTACCAGGAAAAAAATACTAGGAAATACGTGGCCAAATCCATGGCCCAGGCCATAAACGGAAGAGGGAGGGTGGTTTCATGATACCTGCACAGCAGAATACGATTTTAACCGGTGTGGGGCCTGGTACGCCGGGGGGAGATCTTCTCCGCCGATACTGGCAGATCGCCGCCTGTGCCGACGAGATTTCCGACACGAATCCGATCCTCAGGGTACGCCTTCTGGGCGAGGATCTTGTGCTGTTCCGGACACTGGACGGGGAGTATGGCCTGGTCGGAGAGCGCTGCCCGCATCGTCTCGCTTCCCTTGCCAATGGCAGTGTCGAGGCCGAAGGCCTTCGATGTCCCTATCATGGGTGGAAGTTCGATGTCGTCGGCAAGTGCCTTGAAACCCCGAACGAGCCCGATGGGGTCAATCTGGGGGACCGTGTCCGCCATACGGGGTACCCGGTTCGGCGCCTTGGGGGGTTCCTGTTCGCCTATATGGGCCCTGGACCCGCGCCGGCGCTCCCGCATTGGGATGTCCTTGCCTGGACTCATGGAAAGCGCTGGATCGAAAAGCACGATCTTCTGGCCTGCAACTGGCTACAGGCCCAGGAAAATTCCGTTGATCCGACGCATCTTTACTGGTTGCACGGGAAAAGGTTTGGTGTCGGTCACCTGTCGACCATGAAGAAATTCGATGAGAAACACGACTTCATTCCCTTCGATTACGGGATTATGAAGCGGCGGGAAACCCCCGATGCCGAATCGGCAAGGGGCACCAGGGTGGATCAGCATCCCTTGCTTTTCCCCAATATCCTGCGCCATGTCTCGAAAAAGGAAGGGGGCAGTCTTGAGCACAATCTTCAGTATCGTGTCCCCGTTGATGATACCCATACTCAGGTCTATGCCGTGTTCTTCGAACCCTGCGAGTCCGTGCGCATGTCTCCGCAGGATGACACCCCCGTCGTTCCCTATGCCATTCGCGATGATGAAGGGCGCTATCATCTCGACAAGGTTCTGGTGCAGGATTCCATGATCTGGGAATCCCAGGGGGCGATCGTTGATCGTTCAAGGGAGTTTCTCGGCAAGGCGGATCGGGGCGTGGCCCTGTTCCGACGCATGCTGCGCGAACAGATCGATCTGGTTCAGGAAGGGAAAGCACCCCTGGGCGTCAGCAGCGCTGATCAGGAACAGAAACTAATCGAACTTGATGTGATCAATGAACGGATCGGGCTGATGGCACCGGAACGTGCCGGGGCCGCCTGATCCTTGGTCCTGTCCGAAGTCCTGTCCGGAGCGCTTCCCGGATCCTCACCGGCCAGGCATCCTTGGCAACGCCGTAGTCCTGTTGACGCCGGGATCATGAGCAGATCCTGTGCCCCAAGACACAGGGGGGTATCGTGCGCGGGCCGGTTGCGTGTGGTGGCCCGTCTTCAGCCAGCTCTTGATGGACAAGCCCCTTCACGGACAAGTCCCTTCACGGGCAAGACTCCCATGGGAAGGAAAGGCACTCTCATGAACACAAGACGGAAATCGATGGATCTGCCGCCTGATGCGGATCGGGACACAGGCCTGTCTCGCGACGAGGCTTTCTGCGCGCTGAGGCGCGATGTCGTTCTGGCCTGCCGGATTCTTGAACTTGAGGGCGTCGCCCAGCAGGCTTTCAATGTCAGTGTTCGCCATGACCAGGATCGGATGATCGCCGTGCCCGTGACCAGCCCGTTGCTGGTGACGATCGAGTCTCTCGAATCCACACCCCTTGCCGATGGTTCACCCCATTGGAAGGCGCATCCCGCGATCTATCTGGCCCGGCCTGATGTGGGTGCCATCGTGCATTGCCACCCGCCTCATGTCACGGCTTTCTCCTGTCTTGATGAGCCCTTTGTGCCTGTTCATCATTACGGGGCTCCGTTTCACGGCAAGCTTGCGCGCTATGCCAGCCCTGGTCAGACCAGCTCGGAGGGCCGCGCCAACGAGATGGCCCGCCAGCTTGGCGACGGTCGGGCGATCCTGCAACGGGGGCACGGGGTTGTGGTCGTCGGCAAGGATATCTGCGAGGCCCTGATCCTGACCCTTTTTCTCGAGGAGGCGATCCGCACCCGTCTGCTGGCCGAACAGCTGGGCGCGCCCCGATATCTCACCCGCGAGGAGAGCGAGAAGATCACGCCGCAGATTCTGAAACCGCGTTCCCAGGACAAGGCGTGGAATCACTTTGTCAGCCGTTTGAAGCTCAAGGGATATCTGAGCGATCTCAAAGGGATCTAGCCCCCTTCTTCAGGGGGGTGGCGAAGTTGGACAGGGGCCGGTCAGAGCCCCCTCGCAGACAACTCGCAGACAACTCGCAAACAAGGAGAGGCTATCATGACTCACAGCGGACCGGCAGGGCGGGTACGGCCCAGCGAAGATGAACACCGTGACGCGGAATCGCGCATTGTCTCCTTCTCCTACAGGAAGCCCGAAGCCTTCGACAGGCACAAGATTTCGGTGCGGCTGTGCGATTCGGGCCTGCTTCGTGGTCATGTCCAGGTTCTGAAGGCGCGGGGCGGGGAAAACAACCTCCATTACCACTCAAGGGTCGATGGCCTGTTCACGGTGTTGAGCGGGCGTCTGCGCTTCTATGGGCCGGGCGATACGCTGATCGCCGAATGTGGGCGGTTCGAAGGGGTGCTGATTCCGAAGAATGCACGCTACTGGTTCGAGAACGTCAGCGATGAAGACGCCGAAGTGATGCTTGTTCAGGGGTTTCACGTGGCCGGGGCCGAAACCTCCGGTCGTACGGATTCAGAGCCCCCCGCAGCCCGGCCAGGACCCCCGCAACCGGCCTGAGAGCGTGATGGCGGCGGCCTTCACAAGCCTTTCGGCATCGTGCTGCGTCGCGTTCCCTCTGTGCCACCGATATCTTCGTTTCACAGGGCTTCGTTTCACAGGGAAGTCTGCCGTGTCCGACATGTCCTGTCGCCCTGGCGGAGGGAACGCTTCCGAAGCGACCGCGGATGATGATCAGGCGTTGCCGCCAACAGGTTTCCGGTTGCGGACACCCCTGCTCGATGCCGGAAGCCTGTCGACGGTGCTGGCCGAAACATCGACCTTCTTCCAGAGCAAGATTTGTTGTTACGCCCGCATGACGGGATCCCGAGATCCGGTTGGGGGTTCGCGGACGACAAATCCGTTCTCGCACCCCTGAAAACCGGCGTCAAAACCGATGTCCTGAAAACCGCGTCCTTCGCCCCGGTGCATTTTACGAATAAGGCCGGGTGCCGGGCTTTCGGTGGCCCGCCTTGTGGTGTAGCATCGCCCTCATGCGTTCCGGGTTCCGCATCGCGTTTTCGAAGTTCCGATGGGCACGGCGGCTTCTTGTCGGCGCCGCCATGCTTCCTTTGGTTGCCTGCGGCGTTGTTGCGCCCTTGCCGCCGCCCACCGACCTTCATGAGAGGCTTTCTGCCTTTCCGACGGAGAATCTTCCGCTTGAAGGCCGTGTCGATCTCTATTGGGATCGACATCAGATTCCCTTCATCGATGCGGAAACCGATCGCGATGCCGCCTTCGTTCTGGGCATGGTTCATGCCCATCTGCGCCTGGGACAGATGGAAACGGCCCGACGACTAAGCCAGGGGCGGCTTGCGGAAATGGCCGGGCCGCTGCCGTTTGTTCTCGATCTTGATCATGCCTTGCGGATTCTGGGATACGGACGCGGTGCGGATTCGATCCTTCAGGCGATGCCGGACGAGACGCGCGCATGGCTCGATCACTTCACCCATGGCATCAATCATTACCTGATGACCGCGGAGCAACTTCCGCATGATTTCCGGGTTCTGGGATTCAACCGCGAGCCATGGACTCCGCAGGATATCCTCACCATCGGAAGGCTTGCGGGCACCGACATCAACTGGCTCGTATGGTTCTCTCTGCTTCGCCACCGTGACAAGGAGACCTTCGCAGACATTCTTGCTCATGAGCTGAAATTCGGCAATCTGGCACCAACCAGCCTTGCCGCGACAGGCGCGGACGGCATCCCGCTCCGCAGGGCGGGCGGGGCTTTCGGCGGAGACAGGGCGGAAGCCGATCTCGAGCCCGGACCCGAAGCCGAAGGGAAGCCCCGCGGCCATGCCGACAGGGCCCTTGCCGCCCTTGCCGGATTGCTGGAGCCCTACGCCCGCGGATCCAACAGTCTGGCCATTGCCGGCAGCCGCAGCGCGAGCGGTTCCGCATTGATCGCCAATGATCCTCATCTCGGGGTCAACCAGCCCAATCTCTGGATTCTGGCGGGGCTGCGATCTCCCGGCTTTCATGTGGTGGGAATGATGCCGACGGCGCTTCCCTTCTTTGCCATCGGTCGTAATCCCGATATTGCCTGGGGCGGCACCAACATGCGCGCCATGTCTTCCGACCTTGTCGATCTCAGCGGCATGCCCGAAGACTGGTTCGAGACGGAAACCCATCGCCTTCGCAGCCGGTTCTGGTTCTCTACCGAGCGTCGCAACCGTGTCTCGCCGTTCGGGCCGGTGATTTCCGATGCCGCCCTGGTGCCGGCCGGGGAGGGTGAGACGCTGGCCCTTCGCTGGATCGGCCACACGGGGACCGACGAGATCACCGCCCTGCTGCGCGCCTCCCGGGCCACCACGTTCAGCGAATTCCGAGCGGCCTTCGCCAATTTCGGCGTTTCGGCACAGACCATGCTTTATGCCGATCGTCATGGCGATGTCGGGCTGGTTGCCGCGGCCACCTTGCCCCGGCGCGACCCGATGCCACCCGGTGATATCGTGACACCATGGCAAACGGTTCGCCAATGGTGGGCCACACTGGCCTCGACCGAGGATCTGCCTTTCCTTGAAAATCCTCCGCAGGGCTTCGTGGCATCCGCCAACAATCCCCCGGCAGACAGCGCGGTTCCCCTTGGATGGTTCTTTTCCGCGCCGGACCGGATCGAGCGGATGGCGGAACTCATGGGTGCCGACGACAGGCTGTGGACGGTCGAGGATCTCGCCCTCCTGCAACAGGATACCTTCAGCCCTTCCGCTGCCCTCCTGAGAGATGAGCTTTCCACCCGATTGCCGGCATCCCTGGGTGGAACGGATCACGACAGGGAAAACCTCTGGCGACAGATTCTGGAATGGGATGGCCGTTTCGATGCGGAAAGCCGTGGCGCCCTTGCCTTTCAGGCCTTCCATGCGCCCTTTGCCGAAGCGCTCCGGGCTCATCTCGGGCGCGAGGACAGCTGGGATAGCGGCACCGGAAAATGGCGTGTTCTGGCCGCGAGTCGCCTGGTTTCCGATGAAATCCTTCTGTCCCTTGCGCAACAGGCCCTTGATGCGGCCCGGCCTGTTCTGGAGCGGTTCCAGGTCTGGGGCGATGTGCATCGCATGGAGGTCTCCACGGTGCTGACCAACCTTCCGTTGCTCGGCGGGCGTTACCGGTTCGGCAGCTTTCCGGCACCGGGGAGTCAGGAAACCCTTTTCAAGTCCGCCCACCCCGAAACGGCACAACCGCATAGCGTCCGTTACGGATCCCAGGCGCGTCACATTTCCGATCTGAGCGATCCGGACGCGAATTATTTCGTGCTGCTCGGCGGCCAGGATGGCTGGATCAACAGCAGCACACAGCTCGATCAGATCGATCTCTGGCGCGAGGGAAAGCTTGTGCCGATGCCGCTGCGGATCGATTCCGTCGCCCGGCGTGCCGAGGTCTCGATGCGGCTTGCGCCCGCTTCCTCCTCTTCTGCGGCAAACCCGGACTAGCGTTTACGCGCTCACCCCTACTCCCCCTCACGCCCCCTCAGGGAACACGAGGTGCCTGCATGGTTTTTCCGGCGACCTTTCTGCTCAGGGCCTATGGGTATCTGCGACGCCGAAGGCTTGCCTCCCGCGATCCTGTTGCCGACCAGAAAAGGGTTTTCGATCACCTGATTGCCAGAGGCCGGGCCACGCGTTTCGGCCGGGATCATGACTTTGCCACGATCGGCAGCATCCGCGCGTTTCAGGAAAGAGTTCCTCTCCGCACGTGGGAAGATTTCTGGCAGGACTACTGGCAGGAGGCCTATCCTGATCTCGACTCCGCCACCTGGCCTGGCAGGGTTCCCTTTCTTGCGATCACCAGCGGCACGACAGCGGCGCATACCAAACACATTCCCGTGAGCCGGGAAATGCTGGTCAGCAACAGGCGGGCCGGTCTTGACCTGCTCAGCTTTCATCTGGCACGGCGACCCTCAAGCCGGGTGTGGGATGGCCTTAACTTCATGCTCGGCGGATCCACCGCCCTTGCCCGTCATCCCGGCGGTGTGCAGGAAGGCGATCTGTCGGGGATTGCCGCAGCCACGATCCCCTGGTATGCGCGCCCCTTGTCCTATCCGCCCCTGTCCATGGCCCTGATTCCCGACTGGCCCACCAAGCTGGATCGCCTGGTGGAGGATCTCCCCGGGCGTGATCTGCGCCTGATTTCCGGAATGCCTTCCTGGCTTCTGGTTCTGTTCGACAGGCTGGCCGAGGCCACCGGCAAGACAACCCTTGCCGAACTGTTTCCCCGGCTTGAACTGGTGGTGCATGGCGGGGTGAATTTTGCCCCCTATCGG
>JBJHAU010000073.1:0-9749 GCA_050480665.1 Alphaproteobacteria bacterium
GCACAGGATGGCGCGGGTGTGAAGAGAGGCGCCGCCCCCTGCCCTTCAGCCGTCGGAAAGACTTTCGCGGCGCTCTTCAAGCTCCAGCCACAAGGTTTCGAGTGCGTCCAGCCGCTGGCGCGATTCCTCCAGCCGACGGGCGGCACTGGCGAAGGCCTCGGGCGCACGGTTGAAGAAATCGGGATCGGCCAGATCCTGCTCCAGTGCGGCAATGGCCCGTTCCAGCTTCGCGATGTCGCCGGGCAGGGTTTCCAGCGCCCGGACATCCTTGTAGGAAAGCTTGGCCGGGCGCGGCTTTGGCGCTGCCGCATCCCTGCTTCCGAACGGCGGAGCAGCAACGCCCGAGGGCGCGCCGTTCCGATCCGGGGCAAGCGGTTTGGGCATGGCCCGGCGCTGGCGCAGATAATCCCTGTAGCCACCGATATATTCGACGACGCGCCCCTCGCCCTCGAGCACGATCAGGCTGGTGACAAGCTGATCGAGAAAATCCCTGTCGTGGCTGACAACGATCAGCGTGCCATCATAGGCGGAGAGGGTTTCCTGCAGGGTGTCGAGGGTATCCATGTCCAGATCGTTGGTCGGCTCGTCCAGCACCAGAACATTCGAGGGCTGGGCCAGGATCCGGGCCAGCATCAACCGGTTGCGCTGGCCACCGGACAGGGTGGCGATGGGGGCACGGGCATCATCCTCGTCGAACAGGAACTGCTTCAGATAGCCGACGACATGGCGCGTCGCCCCGCGCACCTCGATCCGATCCCCCCCCTCAGGGCACAGGAAGGACCAGGGGGTCTCGGCGGGATCAAGATCGCGACGAGCCTGATCGAAATAGGCGATTTCGGTGCGCCGCCCGAGCTTGACGCGCCCCGAGTCGGGGGCGAGCTCTCCCAGAAGAATCCTTAGCAGGGTGGTCTTTCCCGAACCGTTGGGCCCCAGCAGCCCGACCCTGTCGCCACGCATGATCCGGGTCGAGAATTCCTCGATCAGACAACGCGATGCACCCTGCCCTTCCGACGGAAAACTCTTGGCGATGCGAACCACATCGGCCACCAGCTGGCTTGCCGGTGGCCCTTCTGCGGCTCCCATGCCAACCTTCTTCTGCCCGATCTGCCGGTCGCGCCGGGCGGCCCTCAATCCCTTGAGCCGCTCAAGCCGTCCCTGATTGCGTTTGCGCCGGGCCGTGACACCGCGATGCAGCCAATGGGTTTCACGGTCGATCTTCCTGTTCAGCTTTTCGGCTTCCTTGATCTCGCGGGCCAGAATCTCCTCAGACCAGGATTCGAACTGGGAAAACGGCTTGTCCATGCGCAGGATCATCCGCCTCTGAAGCCAGAGGGTGGCGGTGGCGGTCGCTTCCAGGAAGGCGCGATCATGGCTGATCAGGATGACCGCACCGGGATAGGCCTTGAGATCCGCTTCGAGGGACTCGATGGCCGCGATATCGAGATGATTGGTCGGCTCATCCAGCAACAGAACATCGGGCATGCGGGCGAAGGCGCGGGCAAGCGCGGCGCGGCGCGCCTCTCCACCGGAAAGCCCTTCACCCCTGCGCTCAGGATCAAGGCCGAAACGAACAAGGGCCGCTTCGGCTTCATGAGAGGCCAAAGGCGCAATGCCGCCGCGCACCCCGTCGCGAATCGACGTGTCGGCCTCGCAGATCCAGTCGGCAAGGCGAAGCCCTTCGGGGATCGTCAACTCCTGCGGAACAAGGGCGATGGTGGTGCCGGGCTGAACGAAACGCTCGCCGCCATCCGGTTCGATCTGCCCCGCAAGGCATTTCATCAACGTCGATTTTCCGGTGCCGTTCAGACCCACAAGGGCCAGCCGGTCGCCCCTGCTGACAAAGATCGAAAGCCCCCGGAACAGAAGCTTGTTGCCGAAGGAAAGGGCGGTATCGCGCAAGGAAAGGATCGGAGGGGCTGAAACCATGCCACCCGATACCCCGATCGCCGCTTCCGGCGCAAGCCCCGCATCGCACCGATTTCCGGCACCCTCCATCTGATCCGGCCTCCCGGACCTGGCGGACCAGGCTTTTCGGATCGGATGGATTGCCCCTGCCGCATTCCCCTCACAAGTCACGAGGCTGTCCCATTTTCGGCTATGATGGGCGGGTATCGCGCGGGCGGCGCGGGACATTTCCCGTGCAGAGCGAGGCTTTTCTGACCCCCTTGGGGTGATGCGCTTCGTTCCGCAAGGAATCACCGCCGAGGATACGCCCCGGAACCCGGGGATTGGTGAATCTCGATTTTGGGTCAGGCCATGAAAGTTGCGGTATTCAGCACCAAATCCTACGACCAGCGGTTTCTCGACGCGGCCAATGCCGGGAACAGGCATCGGCTGGTGTATCTGGAACCACGGCTTACCGCCAGGACGACCGCGCTGGCGCAGGATGCCGAAGCGGTGTGTCTTTTCGTCAATGACAAGGGCGAGCGCGAGGTTCTCGAGGATCTTGCCGGCCGGGGCGTGCGCCTGATCGTTCTTCGCTGCTCCGGGTTCAACCAGGTCGATCTGCGGGCCGCCCGCGACCTTGGCATCACGGTGGCCCGGGTTCCTGCCTATTCGCCCCATGCCGTGGCCGAGCATACGCTTGCGCTCATCCTCACCCTCAACCGGAATATCCATCGCGCCTACAATCGGGTGCGTGAAGGAAACTTCGCCCTGAACGGGCTGATGGGATTCGATCTCCACGGCAAGACCGCAGGAATCGTGGGAACGGGAGAGATCGGAAAGGTTGTCGCACGCATCCTCTCGGGATTCGGCTGCACCGTGCTGGCACACGATCCCGTTCCCAACCCGGAATGCGAAGCCCTGGGGGTGCGCTATGTGGATCGCCAGACCCTGTTTGCCCATTCCGATCTTGTCACCCTGCACTGCCCGCTGACGCCAGAGACCCATCATCTTGTCGATGAACGCTGCCTTGCCCGGGTCAAGCGCGGCATGATGCTGATCAACACCAGTCGGGGCGCCGTGATCGACACCCTCGCGGTGATCGGCGGGCTGAAGGATGGAACCATCGGCAGCCTTGCCCTGGATGTTTACGAGGAGGAAGCCGATCTGTTCTTCGAGGATCTTTCTGATCGTGTCATCGCCGATGATGTTTTCGCAAGGCTTCTGACCTTCCCCAATGTGGTGATCACCGGTCATCAGGCCTTCCTGACCAGAGAAGCGCTCGGCAACATTGCCGAAACGACGATCGCGAACATCACCGGTTACGAGGATTCAGGGCGTGCCCGACATGAAATCTCGATCGAGAAGATCGTCGATTCCGCGACGGTGAACCGAGCAGACGCATGACCACACTGCTGGCGGCCGCGCCGATCGGCCTTGTCGTTCTGGCCATGACCGTCTGGCGCTGGAGCGCGGCCCGGGCCGGGCTACTCGGCCTCGGTGCGACCCTGGCCATCGCCATTGCGGGATTCAGTCTCGGCAGCCCGGCCCATGGGCCTTTGAGCCTTGGCGCTGTCACGGGCGGTGCCTTTCTCGAAGCCCTGTTCACCTCCGCCTCCATCCTGTGGATCATCTTTCCGGCCCTCTGCCTCTACGAGATGCAGGCCCGATCCGGCGCCTTCGAAACCCTGAACCGCGGGCTTTCCAGCCTTGGCAGCAATGCCCGCAGTTCAGTGCTGCTCGTGGCGTGGTTCTTCGCGCTGTTTCTGGAAGGCGTGGCAGGGTTCGGGACACCGGTGGCGCTGACCGCCCCGATTCTTGTCGGCCTTGGGTTCACGCCGGTGCGGGCGGTGACCCTTGCCCTCATCGGACATGCGGCCGGGGTCTCTTTCGGCGCCGTCGGGACACCCGTGCTTCCCCAGATGGCCGCAACCGGGCTTTCCGGCATCGAGATTGCCCGTTCGGCCGGGCTGATGCATGCCGCCCTCGGAATCCTTCTGGTCGCCTTTCTCGTGCGACTCGCCGCCGAGACCCCGCCAACCGCGAGGGAATGGTTCCATGGTGCGCTGGCGGCGCTGCTGTTTTTCGTGCCGTATCTGGGCCTTGCCTGGTTCGTCGGGCCCGAATTGCCGACCATGGGCGGCGCGCTGATCGGCGGCATTGCCTTTGTGATCCTGCTGGGGCGGACAGCATCATCCCGCCCTGCCACCGCCGGCCCCGGGATCGGCCGACTGCTGCGGGCGGCCCTGCCGTATCTTGTGGTCGTAGCCCTGGTTCTGGGAACACGGCTGGTGGCGCCCCTGCGTGAGACAATGCTGGTGGTGCTCTGGGAATGGACGCTGTTCGAGACCTTTTCCGGAAGACTTGCGCCGCTTTATCATCCCGGCACGCTTCTGCTGCTGAGCGTGGCGGTCGGTGGCTTGCTCCAGGGGCGCACACCCCTCGCCATTCTTCAGGCCGCCTGGCACGCCGCCCGTCGCCTTGCTCCGGTGATCATCGCCCTGCTCGCCATGCTGGCCCTTTCGCGAGTCATGGTGCATGCCGGCATGATCTCGGCCCTTGCCGATGCGGCGGCAACCCTTGGACCCGCCTGGCCCTTTTTCGCGCCTTTCATCGGCGTTCTGGGCAGCTTCGTCACAGGCTCGGCAACCTCATCCAACATCCTGTTTTCGGAGTTCCAGCACGCCACGGCACAATCATTGAACCTTCCCGCCGCGATGTTCCAGGGAGCCCAGAACTTTGGCGCGGCGGTAGGCAACATGGTATCGCCGCACAACATCATCGCCGGTGCGGCCACGGTCGGACTGGTCGGCCGCGAGGGCGAGGTGCTCCGCAAGACTGCCCTCGCATGCCTGCTGTACACTGCGGCGGGCGGCGGGCTTCTTCTTTGGCTTGCCTGACCCCTCTCTTTGAGAGCATCGAATCAGGTTCTGGCCGGGCCGATCCAGATCTGCTGCACGTTCACGAAGGCATGAATGCCATGGGCACCGAGTTCCCTTCCGTAGCCCGAGCGCTTGACGCCGCCACTGGGAAGGCGGGGATCGGTCTTGACGAGACCGTTGACGGCCACCTGTCCGGTCATGAGCCTTGAGGCCATGGCTTCGCCCCGTGCGGCATCGGTCCAGATCGCGGCCGCCAGGCCGAAGTCGCTGTCATTGGCAAGCGCAAGGGCATGATCGGCATCGTCGGCGCGGATCACCGCCGCCACAGGACCGAAGGTTTCCTCGCAGCCGGCGGCCATGTCCTGGCGAACATCGGTCAGAAGGGTCGGCGGGTAGAAGAACCCCGGCCCTTCGGGGATCTTCCCGCCCAACAGGCAGCGGGCCCCTGCCCCGAGACTCCGCACGACCTGGTCATGCAAGGCCTCACGAAGATCTTCGCGGGCGATGGGGCCGATATCGGTCGCCTCTTTTCCGGGATCGCCGAGCACGAGTTTCTCCAGCCGATCCTTCACCATGATCACGAAGCGGTCATGAACGGGCGCCTCGACGATGATCCGCTTGGCCGCAATGCAGGACTGGCCGGCATTGATGATGCGTGACAGAACGATGGCATCGGCGGCCGCTTCCAGCTCGGCATCGGCCAGCACGATCGCCGGATCGGACCCGCCAAGTTCCAGAACGGACGGCTTGATTTCCGAAGCGGCGATGGACGCCACCTCTGCCCCGCCGCGTGGCGACCCCGTGAAGGATACCGCGCGAATCCTCCTGTCGCGGATGGCGGCCTCCACATCCTTCGTTTCAAGAGGAAGATTGGCCATGATGCCCGGGGGCGCGCCGACTTCTTCGAAGACCCTCGCTATGGCCTCGGCGCAGCCCGGAACATGCGGATCATGCTTCATGACACAGGGGTTGCCCGCCATCAGAGCGGGGGCACAGAACCGGAAGGCAAGCCAGAACGGGGCGTTCCAGGGCAGGATGCCGAGGACGGGGCCGAGAGGAAGGTACTGGACATAGCTGCGGCTGGCATCGGATTCGACAGGATCACTGGCCAGATAACGTTCGGCGTTCGCGGCATAATGTTCGGCGCACCATGCCGCCTTCGCCACCTCTCCGCGCGCCTCACGGATCGGCTTGCCCATTTCTTCCGTCATCAGACGGGCAAGGCGTTCGACATCCTCGCGCATGCGCCTTCCAACCGCATGAAGAACCCTGGAACGTTCGGCAAAACCAAGGAAACGCCACGTTTCGAAGGCGATGGCGGCGGCCTCCAGAACCCGGTCGCATGCCTCGGAATCGGCCGCGGCAACCTCACGGACGATTCGCCCGGTCGCGGGGTTGATGGCTTGCAGCATGAACACCTCCGAAGCGCCAGAAGGAACGGGTACGCTTACCGACCGGCCGGTGCGGTGACCGTCCCGATCTCTCGGGATGAGGGATCCGGAACCGTCGGCTTCGTTGTAAAATCCCGGTCCAGGGTGAAGAAGGACTGGCATCCCCTGTCCGTGATCCAGACCGTATCCGAAATCCCGACGGTCTTGTCGCCATCCACCCCCCACATCCAGGGAATGATGTGAAAGGTCATGCCGGGCTCGAGGATCCTGAACTCGCCCTGTTTCAGGCTGATGATGTAACCCTCGTCCCAGCTCGGGGGAAACGCGATGCCGATCGAATATCCGGATCTGGTGATGAGATGGGCGCCGACATCGTTTTCGCTGATGATCTGGCGCACGATGTTGTCGGCGTCGGAAACGGTGAGCCCCGGCCTCAGCGCCGCCTTGACCTCATCGAGGGCCAGTTTCATCCGCTCCTGTGCCTTCAGCATGGAGGACGACAGATCGTCGAGCACGCAGGTGCGCATCATCGCCGTATGGTAGCGGCGGAAACATCCGCCCACCTCCAGGAAGACATGTTCGCCGGGCTCCACGCTGCGCCCTTCCCATGTGGCGTGGCCGATCATCGAACGCGGACCCGATGTCACATAGGGCATGACCGCCGGGGGTTCCCCGCCGGCCCGGAACATCGCGGCGCTGATGGCCGCGCCGATCTCGTTCTCGGTCACCCCGGGCGTACAGGCTTCCAGCCCCGCCTTCATGCCGGCTTCGGTGGCCTCTGCCGCACGATGCATGATCTCGATCTCGGCCGGGGATTTGCGAATCCTGCCTTCCTCGACGATGCCGAAGCAATCGAGCAGCTTGCCGATGCTCGATGAGCCCCGGATGCGATCCTGCTGGTAAGCCGGGAAGAAATAGCTGTTGCGTTCGTAACCAAGATCGCAACCGGAAAGTCCGAACTCGCGAAGGCTTTCGATCAGCATCTGGATGGCATCGCCGGTATCGGGATAGGGCCGTGTCAGCTCTACCCAGGTGCGGGCATGAACATTGGATTCCTCCATGGCGCGGGTCACCATGAACGGCTCCTTGTCGAGGGGCACGACAAGAGCCTGGAAGAAGGAATAGCCCGTCGTCTGATAATCGGTGAGGTACATCAGGTTTTCGGGATCGGTGATGACCACGGCATCGAGAAGGCGATACGCCATGCGTTCGCGCAACGCAGCAAGGCGCCGTTCGTATTCCTCGAAGGGAAAGGTCATGTCGTCCCGATGTTTCATGACGCCGCGATCTCCCTGTCCACGGCATCGGCAAACAGACGAAGGCCCTCTGCCAGATCCTCATCGGGAATGGTCAGCGGTGGAATCAGCTTGCACACGCGCCCTTCGGTTCCACATGGCCCGACAAGAAGGCCGGATTCGAAACATCTGGCGACGATTCGTTTCACAAGCGGCCCGTCGCCGGTATCGAGCGCCTGGATCATGCCGCGGCCGCGCGCCTCGAACCCCAGGGACGGATGGTGCGCCACGATATCATCAAGGGCGGCGCGCATGCGCTGACCCTTGGCGCGAACCTCGGCCATCAGGCTGTCATCTTCGAAATAGGCGAGGGCCTCACGCCCGGCAACGAAGGAAAACCCCTGTCCGCGGAAGGTGCCGGTATGCTCGCCCGGCAGCCAGTGGGCATCATGTTCCGGCTTGTTCAGGTTCATGGCCAGCGGCGTTCCGAAACCTCCGAGGCCCTTGGCAAGACAGACGATGTCGGGATCGAGACCCATGCCATCGAAGCTGAAATAGCTGCCCGTGCGCCCGGAGCCAGCCTGGATGTCGTCGATCACGAACAGGGCGCCTGTCTCACGCGCGAGGGAAGCGACGGCGCGAAGCCATTCCGGCGACGCCACATTCACACCACCTTCGGCCTGGATGGTCTCGACGAGAAAGGCGGCGGGGGGCTCCATGCCTGCGGAAGAGTCGGCGAAGGTCTTTCTCAACGCATCGATGGCCTTTTCACCGCCACCGGGGGCGGTTTCGAAGGGAAGGCGCAGGACATGCTCCAGCGGAACGCCGGCGGCCTGGCGGTAGAAATCGTTCGCGGTACAGGCAAGGGAACCCAGCGTCATGCCGTGGAACCCGTGGGTAAAGGCTGCCACGCAGGTTCGGCCAGTGACCTTGCGGGCAAGCTTCAGGGCACTTTCCACGGCATTGGTTCCGGTCGGCCCCGTGAACTGAAGGCGATGGTTCATCCCTCTCGGTTTCAGGATGGTCTCGACGAACGTCTCAAGGAAGGCACGCTTTGCCGTGGTGTACATGTCGAGACTGTGCGCGATGCCATCCTGCTCGATGAAGGCGATGAGCGCCTTTTTCATGCGCGGATTGTTATGACCGAAGTTCAGAACCCCGGCGCCGGAGAAGAAATCGATGTAGCTGCGCCCCGCCTCATCGATCTGCCTTGCATTGGAGGCCGAGGAAAAAACCGTGGGATAGGCCCGTGAATAGCCCCGGATACCCGATTCCCATTGTTCGAAGATTCCGGTGTCGAGGGCACCCGTCTCTTTCATTGTTCTCCCTTTCATGGGCGTGGATGGGTCTTGTCGCATCTCTCAGCGGGGAAGGGGTGCGCCGGCAAGGCGTGCGTAGATGCGCACCATTCGTGGAATCAGCGCATCGTTGAAATCGAAAAGCGGGCTGTGGCATGGCGAATCATGATGGTTTCCATCATCCGCCCCGACCAGGGCGAAAGCGCCCGGGATCACCTTCAGGTAATCGCTGAAGTCTTCCGATGCCATGGCCGGGACCGGCGTCTCCTCGCTGCGCCATTGGGGGCCGAACTCTTCCGCAAGAACCGCACGATAGCGCTGCGCCTCTGCGGGATCGTTGACGGTGGCATCGTAGCGCGTGAACATCTCCACCCTTGCCGTGACCCCGTGGGCCCGTGCCGTATCCTCGGCGATATGTGTGATCAGATCGCTCATGGTGGCTCGAAGCCTGTCATCGGCGATCCGGATGCTGCCCCCGAGAACGGCCTGCGAGGGAATGATCGTGTCTGTGGAGGGAGCCTCGATCGAGGTCACGCTCAGCACCACGGCCGTCTGCGGAGCGATGCGCCGCGAAGGAACCTGTTGCAGGGCCACGGTGATCGCCGCCGCCGCCAGGACCGGGTCGCGACAGAGTTCAGGCTGGCTGGCATGGCCGCCCTGTCCGGTAACCGTGATCCTGAAGGTGCCGTTGGCCGACATGACAGGGCCATCGGGACAGATCGCCTGCCCATAGGGAATGACCGGCCAGTTGTGCCATCCGTAGATCGCATGAACCCCTTCGAGAGCCCCATCCTCGATCATGGCCTTCGCGCCGTGACCGCCCTCCTCTGCCGGCTGGAACAACAGGGAAACAGGGCCGGGCAGATGGGCTTCCTGATGCTTCAGCCAGAAGGCGGAGGCCATGGCCGCCGCAGTATGGCCATCATGGCCGCAGGCGTGCATCTGGCCCTTGACCTCTGACGCCCAGGGAAGATTGGTTTCCTCTGCAACGGGAAGGGCATCCATGTCGGCACGAAGGGCGATCGGCCGCCCCGGAGCCTCGCGCGCCAGCATCGCGAC